>JANQPK010000402.1 GCA_028289505.1 Cyclobacteriaceae bacterium | reverse complement strand
ATGGATACTGCTCCGAACAAAAGTCCTAAGGATTCACGTGCAAGCTCTATATCATGGGTTAACATGCCTTCTTTTAACTTTAGCCCTTCGTAACTGTCTGGCCAAAGCATCCAGGCTCCAATTAGGAATGCGAACATAGCAATGTACAGCACAGGCTTGGTTATTTTGTTCAACAGAACCAAGACAGATAACAGTGCAGCAGCGGCATAGATCAACATCCACAGAAAGGAATCTGGATCGTTAGCCTGATAGAAAGCAAAAAGTGCAAATAGTAATATCCAAACGACAGCGCTTATTTTTTTCATGACCTAAGGGGTTTCCCCGCATAATAGCATTCTTACTCGCAAAGAGCAAATAATTGGAGCATCGGATTTTTCTATACTGCTGTATCGATAATGCTGCTATTTGACCCTGCCAATCCCGTATCTCGATCGGCAATTGATTGCGTAATACTTATCTTATGAGTTAGTTGCCCTCAACCAAGTCGATTTTGAATATCTTCCCTTCAATACTGCAAACATAGAGCTCCTGCTGACTGTCCACTCCGAAAGCAGTTATACGTTGATCCGTATCAAACAACAACATGTTTTCCGGGCTCTGGGATCCTGTTTCTAACGCCCAGATTCGCCCTGAGACATAATCGCCATAGATGTATTTCCCTTCCAACTCCGCTATACTCCCACCATATACGAAACCTCCGGTAACAGATCTGTCACCATTATCGTGGCTGTACCCAAAGTACGGTGCTGCAAGTTCGCTGGCATCGCAGTTGCTGCTTTGGAAGCAATCATCTGCTTCCATTATCTTCCAGCCATAGTTGTTGCCGATTTCGATGATGTCTATCTCTTCGAATCGATTTTGACCGACGTCTCCCGTCCATAATGCACCAGTGCCGGAATCAAAACTCATACGCCAAGGGTTCCTGAGACCATAAGCGTAGATTTCTTCCCTGTAGCCCTCTTGGTTGCCCACGAAGGGATTATCTGCTGGAATACCATAATTCTGACTTCCAGAGGGGTTATCCACGTCAATACGAAGGATATTTCCCAATAAAGTAGTCCTATTTTGCCCATGTCCTTGGGGGTCACCTCCTGAACCACCGTCTCCAACTGCAACGTACAAATGGCCATCCGGCCCAAATGTAAGCTGTCCTCCGTTATGATTGCCAAAGGGTTGGTTGAACTCCAGTAAGATCAATTCAGATGTGGGATTACCTTGCAATGAATTTGCAGGGTCTACTTCAAATCTGGATATTCTGGTAGTGCTTTGAGCAGTGGTATAATTGACAAAAAAATAGCCGTTTTGAATAAATTCGGGATGAAAAGCCAGCCCTAGAAGGCCTTCCTCACTATCATTATTATCTACTATTGAAGTAAGGTCAATGAAGGTGTCTGCGTTATCGGTATCCGGGTCATTATCAACAACCTTTATTACTCCTCTTTGCTCTACCACGTAAAGGTGGTTATCACCATTGTGTTGTAAGTCGATGGGTCGACTAAAATCGAGTAGAGGAAAAGCTTCGGTGAATACCAGACTGTCTCCACTGTCGATCGGAATCATTGGACTTTCGCCGTCATCCGAGCATGATCCGATTGCTAATAAACTAATAAACAATAAGTTAAAAAAATACCGGTTCATAAAAGTTACATTTTAGTTAAAACAAGAACGCAATTCAGCAGCATTTAGTTTGTGTACATTTAATTGGAGCAAATTTTAGGTATCATTCCTGTTAATACAATGTTAACATAAAGGCTATGAAATTGTGCTGATCCTGGCCTATATTCCCTTCACATGAGTTCAGATACCAAATATTTCAACCGTGACCTCAGTTGGTTGAGGTTTAACTACCGAGTTTTAATGGAAGCTGCTGATGAAACGGTTCCTCTGTATCAAAGAATAAAGTTTATTGCTATTTATTCCTCCAACTTGGATGAATTCTTTAGAGTCAGAGTGGCAGTATGGCGACGACTTTCCGCGCTCAAGAAAAAAAAGCTCAAGCCGGAAATGACGGTAAGACCTAAAAAATTGCTGCGTCTGATGTTAAAGGAGGTCGATCAACAACAAAGAGCCTACGGGAAGATTCTTAATAACAGCATTCTTCCTCAGTTAAAAAAGGCCGGTATTATCTTGTATAGCGGGAACAGTATTTTAAAGACCCATCAGAAGCCGGTAGTTCGTTACTTTCTGAGTAAGGTGCTTTCCTATTTACAACCGGTAATGCTTACTGATGACACTACTAGGGCACCTTTCCTTGAAAATGGTCTTTTATACTTTATCATAAAGTTGCAGAGATTGGATCAGGACGAATCCTTACACTATGCTCTACTAAATATTCCATCTGATAGTTTGCCTCGGTTTTACAGACTTCCAGATATTAAATCAAGACATTACATCATTTATTTAGACGATATAATAAGATTAAACCTCAGCTACATCTTTCCTGGATATCGGGTGCTTGGCTGCTATTCTGTAAAAATGAATCGCGATGCCGATATTGAAATTGAAGATGAATACTCCGGAGATTTGGTGGAAAAAATTCGTACCCAAATCGAAAAAAGAAAAGTGGGTGTACCCACTCGATTTCTTTACCATGGTTCCATGCCCAATGATATGCAAGATTTCATAAAGCAAAGATATCAACTACAGCAAGAAGATTTAATCAAGGGAGGACGTTACCATAACCTTAATGACTTTATGAAGTTCCCAAACCCGGTTGCTCCCAAACTGGAAGAAACACCCATGCCTGCCTTGGAAAAGAAGCCTTTAGATGAGCAATTGTCAATATTGGACAGCATTACCAGACAGGATCAGATCTTGCATTTTCCCTACCAGAGTTATGATTATGTGCTGAGATTTTTCAATGAGGCTGCAATAGACCCTGATGTGAGTCAAATTTTGGTCACCTTGTACCGCGTAGCCCATAATTCGATGATTGCCAATGCCTTGATTAGTGCAGCCAAAAATGGTAAGCAGGTCACGGCCTTTATCGAAGTAAAAGCCCGTTTTGATGAGGCCAATAATTTAAAATGGGCCCGTAAGATGGAGGAGGCCGGAGTGAAGTTGATCTACAGTCTACCTGGACTGAAGGTTCATGCCAAAGTTGCTTTGGTGATACGGAACTTGAATGAAGGAAAGCAATCATTTGCCTACTTGGGAACTGGGAATTTCCACGAAGACACCGCTAGGGTGTATTGTGATCACGGCTTATTGACCGGTAACCAGCAATTAACCGAGGAACTCGCTAGGGTGTTTGAATTGCTTGAAACCAAACAGGCTGGTAGACCATTTCAGCAATTACTGGTAGCGCAGCACAATATGCAGCAAAGGTTCTTGGAAATGATCGACCGCGAGATTGACCATAGTTCAAAAGGCCTAGCAGCCAGTATTGTGATAAAATTGAACAATATTGAAGATCAGGTAATGATAGATAAGCTGTACGAGGCAGGACAAAAAGGGGTAAAGATTACCCTAATAGTACGCAGCATATGTTGCTTAGTACCAAATGCAGCGTTCAGTACCAATATTAAAGTAATCAGACTAGTTGATAGATTTCTGGAACATGCCAGAGTATTCTATTTTCACAACCTAGGCGAGGAAGATCTTTTTTTGGCTTCCGCTGATTGGATGAATCGTAACTTGTACCGTAGGGTTGAGGTGGGGTTTCCCATACTGGACTCACGAATCAAAAAAGAACTGATCAAAATACTTAAGTTTCAGATCTCCGATAATGTCAAAGCCTTTCGATTGGATTCCTCTCAGCAGCATTTACCAAACAATAGGCGTAAGGTACCGGTCAGGGCTCAGGTTGACACTTATAGTTGGTTGAAAAAGCAAAAAGCAAAGCATTAGTGTTCTGTTCCACATTCACCGTCAATTGCCAATTGTCGATTGATACCCTATATTGTAGATAAAAATATCAAATAATGAAGTGTTTATGGTTTTTGGTGGTGCCTTCATTAATACTAACCAGTTGTCAGACAGGGCAAAAGAATGAAGGTAAAATGGAGACCACTGAAGTAATAAAGGAAATCCAGCAAGAAGGAGTTTCTATCAATAAAGTTGATCCGGCGTTAGACCAGGTCATTAGCCCTGGAACTGAGGTGGAGATTTTAGCCGAAGGGTTTGATTGGTCAGAAGGTCCGCTTTGGCTGGAAAGTCAAAATATGGTGATATTTTCCGATATACCACCCAATACTATCTATTCCTGGAGCGAGGAGAACGGAAAGCAGCTATACTTAAAGCCCTCTGGATACACAGGAAAAGTGGAAAGAGGAGGAGAGGAGGGTTCTAACGGTTTGTTACTTAGCCCTGAAGGAAATTTGGTGCTGTGTCAGCATGGTGATCGCCGGGTTGCGCAAATGGATGCCCAGTTGGGTAATCCGAAACCCGAGTATATCACCATCGTTGACAATTATCAAGGTGATAAACTGAACAGCCCCAACGATGCTACCTACAGCAGAAATGGTGATTTGTTTTTTACCGACCCTCCGTATGGGCTTGAAAAAAATGTGGATGACCCATTAAAGGAGTTACCCTTTCAAGGGGTTTATAAGTTGGATGTCCAGGGACAATTACATTTACTGACGGATAAGATGACTCGACCCAACGGCATTGCATTATCAGTAGATGAAACCAGGTTGTACGTGGCCAACTCTGACCCCAAGTATGCCATTTGGATGGAGTTCAATCTTCTTGATGATGGCACTATAGATGAGGGTAAGGTATTCTATGACGTAACTGAATGGGTTGGAGAGAGAAAGGGACTACCCGATGGCTTAAAGGTTCATCCAAATGGAACTATTTTCGCTACCGGTCCAGGAGGAGTTTGGATTTTTGGTGAGGATGGCACCCACCTCGGCACCGTCAACACAGGACAGGCAACCTCTAACTGTGCGCTTGGGAATGACAATCGAAGTCTTTACATCACTGCTGACATGTACCTAATGAGGGTCGCTTTACTCTAGTGATATGCTTAAGGCGTAAGACTTTTGCCCTGATCCATCAGATATTTAAGTTGCTCTAGTACTTTTCCCATGGTCACTATGCCATCTTCCGTTTTACTGGGTCGTAGAAAAGACATCAGCGATCGATTACCTGATCGAATTCGTATATAGTTCTTATTTTCGGTAGCGTGTTTCATAACCTAATAACAAAAAAATTAGCTAGTTGTTCACAAAAAATTCCACCGCCCGAACTGTTTCATAGACCAGGCGAGATCAGCAAATTTTTTTTGTAAATACTTATCTGGTTATACGTAGATATTAGGTTTAAGGATTGGCATTTTTATTAAAAAAAGCACCAACCCGCATCAGGAGTCTTCTAGGATGCTGATAGGATCGATTCGTTTACCGTCTCGAATCACCTCATAATGTAAGTGGGGACCGGTGGACCTTCCGGAGCTACCTACTAAACCGATTACTTTACCTTTGGTTACCTTGGAACCAACAGCAACGTTTTGTTCCGAGAGCTGTGCGTACCTGGTTTGATAGTTGTCTTCGTGTTCAATAACCACATATTTCCCGTAACCGTTTGGTTGGTTTTCAACGGTTATAACAATACCATCGGCAGTAGCCAACACCGGTGTTCCCATCGGAGCTTTCAGATCAATACCCCAGTGCTGCCTTTTTTCCTTGGTGTATGGATCGGTTCTCATGCCAAAAGTGGAGGTAATTTCGTAATTGCTTAAAGGCATTATTGAGGGCACGTTTTGAGCATACAGGAATGACGAGATCATTAGGCAGGCACCAGCTATAAAACAGACAGCAACAGTAATTCTTTTCATTAGGATTTTATTTTGTTGAAGTAGAAAATCAGTTTGTTTCTGATATTCATTAATTTCTTTCGGACCCAGTTTTTCAAAAGCCAACTGTTTTGCCTCTTGGAATGAACACCCCAGGTTCAGGTTGGCTTCTACCATACAACAAATATGGTCAACCATCTCATCAAATAGTGGGAGGTGATCTAGACCGCTTTCCCTAAGCTCCTGTTCGATTATGATAATTTGAATCTCAGTTAAACTCATGTGGTAGCGGGTTTATTGGAGAGCAATACAATCATGGTTCTGACAAAACCAAAATACTCTTCGAGATTCTTACTGGCCTCAGCTTGTCCTTTGGTGGTCAGAGAGTAGTACTTTCTCACTCTCTTACCGATATTCACTTTTTCGGATCGTAGCAATCCCTGCGACTCTAGCTTGTGTAGTGCCGGGTACAACGCTCCTTCTGTAAGTTGAATGTTGTTTTCGGACAGGTCTTCCACCATTCTGGTGATTTCATAGCCATACATCCTGGAATTATCCGATAAAAGCTTGAGAATAATGGTTTTCAGGGAACCTTTCAGCCATTCGTTTCTATACATAAGACAATAATACATAAGTAATTTATGTATTCCAAATTTTATTTGGAATTCCTTCTTTGGTAATGACCCCTTTTGTACTATTTTTGTCAAAATTTAAACATACCACCGTGAGTGTACTAGTAGATAAAAATTCTAAAGTGGTTGTGCAGGGATTTACTGGCTCTGAGGGGACTTTCCACGCACAGCAAATGATTGAGTATGGAACTAATGTAGTAGGAGGAGTTACACCGGGTAAAGGAGGAAGAACACATTTGGATAAGCCAGTTTTTAATACGGTTTCTGATGCTGTTACCGCTACCGGGGCAGATGTTTCAATTATTTTTGTTCCACCTGCTTTCGCCGCTGATGCCATTATGGAGGCTGCCGATGCAGGAATAAAAGTAATCGTTGCCATAACCGAAGGAATCCCTACCAGGGATATGATTAAGGCCAAGGACTATATTTCCCGAAGAGGGGTGACCTTGGTGGGTCCCAATTGTCCTGGAATCATTACCCCTGATGAGGCAAAAGTCGGTATCATGCCAGGATTCATACACAAGAAAGGTACGGTGGGTATTGTATCCAGGTCTGGTACACTTACTTATGAGGCAGTAGATCAGATAACCAAAGCAGGCTTGGGGCAATCTACCTGTATTGGAATCGGTGGAGATCCTATCATCGGAACTACTACCAAAGATGCTGTTAAACTGTTAATGGAAGACCCTCTTACCGAAGGTATCATTATGATCGGTGAAATTGGTGGCAGTATGGAATCTGAGGCTTCTTATTGGATTAAAGAAAATGGAACTAAACCTGTGGTCGGTTTTGTAGCCGGGCAAACCGCCCCTCCTGGTCGAAGAATGGGTCATGCTGGTGCAATAATCGGAGGTGCTGATGATACTGCAGCTGCCAAAATGAAGATCATGAAAGATTGTGGTCTGTTGGTGGTCGAATCACCAGCTGATATTGGAGAAACCATGGCCAAAGCCCTTAAGGGCTAGCAGGAGCAACAGTACAAAGTATACATTGGCAGCAGGAGCAACAGTGTGGAGCATACTTTTACAGCAAGAGCAACAGGATGGAACATACAGTCTCACCGGGATCAGCCACTGCCTGTATGCTGTTGCTTCAAGCTCTTGCTAATCCACTGTATGCTGTTGCTGTATGCTGTTAGGGATGATGCTTACTTCGCAAAGTTCACCGCCCTCATTTCACGGATAACGGTTACTTTGATCTGACCGGGATATTGTAGGTCTTTTTCGATTTTCTGGCTAATCTCATAGCTTAGCATTCCTGCTTTTTGATCATCGACATTTTCTGCATCCACCATCACCCGCAGTTCTCTACCGGCTTGCATAGCATAGCATTTATTGACACCATCGAATTCCAGCGCTAGACCTTCTAGCTCTTTGAGTCGTTTGAGATAAGATTCAACAATTTCCCTCCTAGCTCCTGGTCTAGAGCCGGAGATTGCATCACATGTTTGCACAATGGGAGAAATTAGCGATGTCATTTCTATTTCATCATGGTGAGCACCTATGGCGTTGCATACCTGGTGGTTCTCTTTGTACTTTTGTGCCAGTTCCATACCCAGTATAGCGTGGGGTAGTTCTGGCTCCTCCGGCCATACCTTACCAATATCGTGCAACAGCCCTGCTCGTTTAGCCAACTTGGGGTTAATTCCTAATTCGGCAGCCATAGTGGCGGCCAATCTGGCCACTTCCTTTGAATGCTGTAATAAATTTTGTCCATAACTAGATCTAAAACGCATTCTTCCTACCAGTTTGATCAATTCAGGATGCAATCCATGAACACCGAGGTCGATTACCGCACGCTCCCCCAATTCTACAATTTCGTCTTCTATATTCTTAGTGGTCTTGGCCACTACCTCCTCGATTCGCGCCGGATGAATGCGACCGTCAGAGACCAGACGATGTAGGGAGAGCCTGGCCACCTCTCGGCGAACTGGATCAAATCCGGAAATAATGATAGCTTCAGGTGTATCGTCTACAATTATTTCCACGCCGGTTGCAGATTCAAGAGTACGGATATTTCGACCTTCTCGACCAATTATTTTACCCTTTATATCATCGCTCTCGATATTAAATATGGAGACGCAGTTTTCGATTGCATGTTCGGTTGCGGTTCTTTGAATGGTTTCAATAACAACTTTTTTTGCCTGTTTAGTAGCCGTCAACTTAGCTTCATCCATAATATCTTTAATATAGGAAGATGCTTCAGTTTGAGCCTCTTCTTTGAGGGTCTCGATTAACTGGGCACGAGCTTCATCCGCGGTAACGTGAGCTACTTTCTCCAATTTGCTAACCTGCTGTACTTTCAGTTGATCCAAATCCTGCTTCTTTTTCTCCAAGATCGACAACTGCATTTCTAAGTTTTCTTTTTGACTTTCCAACTCAGCATCCCTGCGTTTTAGCTGTTCCTGAATTTTTGACTGGTTTTGTTCTCTTTGCTTAAGCTTACGTTCGTTGTTAATGAGTTGGTTTTTCTTACGGTTAGCTTCTGTATCAAACTCACCCTTAAGCTTTAAGAAATGCTCTTTTGCCTGGAGTACCTTCTCTTTCTTGATGCTCTCAGCCCTGCTTCTGGCCTCTTCCAGGATAAGATCGGACTTGCGGTCTATTTCTTCCTGCTTACGTCTTAGACCTCTTCCGACAAAGAATTTTGCCATGAAAATTCCTATAATTAAACCAACAATGATTGCCAGTGGAATGAATATAAACGGCTCCATATTCCTTTGATTTAGGTTTATCTAAATTCATTGCAGAAGGAAGGAGCGATGAGCCAAACACTTAAGCAAGTGGATGCTCTGGTGTGTTATTTTATTTCCGAAAGGATATGGTTGAGATAATTAACTTTGTTAACTACACTTTCATCAATGTTATTATCGGGGACTGTAGACAGCATTTGCTCCATAAGACAATCGAATGCAACCATAGCTAACAGATCCTGTTTATCATCTATGCCAAATTGGTCGCGGTAGGCTTTTATTTTATCATTAATTAACTTCCCGGCTTGTCTTACCTGGGCCTCATCCTCTAAACTAACTTTCATGGGGTATTCACGGTCTGCAATTTTTATTCTGACTGAAAGTTCCTCCATGTAACTATTTTATTACGCGCTCAGTTGAGCAATGCACTTGTCTATTTCCTTAATGTAATCGCTGATGTACTGTTTGAGCTCGGTGGCATCTTCACCTCCTGTAGCAATGTTATCTACAATAGTACTAATTTTATTTTGATTTTGAAAGTCGCTAATTTGCTGCTCTTTCAGGCCTAAAGTGCTCTTTAAACTGCTGTTTTCAGCCTTTAAAATTCTGAGTTCTTCTTGGATAGAATGACGCTCATTCATGAATAATTTGATCTTTCTTTCCAGTAAGGTTAGTTCTTTGATTAGTTGGTCCTTTTCCATATTAAGTTCTTATATAAGCGCCCAGTTTCTGCTCGAATCCACGCATTACCCGGGTCATACATTTGTCGATGATCTTGTCAGTCAGCGTCTTATTTTTATCCTGAAGAATGAAGCACAAAGCATAAGCCTTTTTATCCTTTCCAATTTTTTCACCTTCGTAAACATCGAACACGTTGATTCTTCTTAATATATTTCTCTCAGTGGACAAGGCGATCTTTTCAATCTCACTAAATGAAACATGTTTATCCAAAACCAGTGATAAATCTCGTCTTACCTCTGGAAATTTCGACACTTCTTGGTAAACGATACCGTCCTTGGGCTGCATTACTAACAGTCCCCAATCAATCTCTGCATAGAAAACTGCCTGTTTGATGTCTACCTGTGCACATACTTTCGAAGCTAATTTACCAAACCGGGCGAGAGGCTTATTGGGTACTGTGATTGACAATCCGTATTGGAAAATGTCGTTTTGCATCACCATACTATTATAAGCACTTAAATTGAATTTTTCCAAAATTTTCCGAATTACTGCCGAAAGATCGTGAAATTCAACCGGCCTACTTTGAGTGGTCCAGCTTTCTTGGTAATTGTTCCCGGTCATAAATAATGACAAGCAAGAATCTTCCTGGTATCTATCGAGACCCCGGTTCGAATCTTCTACCATTTTATAAGTGTTACCGAATTCGAACATTTTCAAATCGGTCTGCTTATGGTTAATGTTATGGGCCAGCGACTCCAGACCTGCGTACAAGAGTGTTTGTCTGAGTACACCTAAATCCTCACTTAACTTATTTAAAATAGTAATATTTCTATTAGCATCGAATGCCGGATTATCGACCGTATAGTCGGATTTAGTAAGGGAATTGGTATAAATCTCATAAAATCCATCAGCTGCCAACATTTTAGCTAACCCGAACCTGGTTCGATCTTGATCGATGGCCGGAAACTCGGCCATATATGAGGAGCCGTAATGTTGAAGCACCTCTATATTGTTAAACCCATAGATCCGTAAGATCTCCTCGATCACATCAGCTTCTCGGGTTACATCTACCCTGTAAGTAGGTGCCAGCGCTTTAAAACCCTCAGAAGTCTTATCCTCAATTTGGAAATCAAGATCTTCGAGAATTTTGAAAATCCTTTCTGGTGGTAATACTTGCCCGACTAATCGATCAATATGATGGAATCTCATTTCAATCTCACACGGCTTTATTACCATAGGATATATATCAATCAAATCACCGACGATTTCTCCACCGCAGAGTTCCAGTATCAAACCGGCAGCTCTTTGAAGAGCAGTAACGGTAAGATTTGGGTCAGTTCCTCTTTCAAACCTGAATGAAGCATCTGTTTTTAGTCCGTGATGTTGTGCCGTCTTCCGGACAAAGTCAGCGCTAAAGCAAGCACTTTCTAAAAATACGCTAGTGGTTTTCTCGGTAACTCCTGACTTTATTCCTCCAAAGACACCAGCGATACACATCCCATTTTCTTCCCCATCACATATCATTAAATCAAAATCCTTAAGCTTCCTTTCCTTCTCGTCTAGCGTTACAAATGGAGTGCCTTCTTTTAAGGTCTTTACTAGCACGGTGTTGCTCCTAATGGCCTGTCCATCAAAAGCATGCATGGGTTGTCCAGTTTCATGCATAACAAAATTGGTAATATCAACCAGGTTGTTTATAGGAGCTAAGCCTATTGATCTCAATCTGGTTTGTAACCAGGAAGGGGATTCCATTATGCTGATGTTCTCGAAGGTCAGCCCTGAGTAACGAGGGCAGGCTTCATAGTTTTCCACTGATACCTGGATGGGATTGGAATTTCCAGTATTTTCCAATGGTTCCAGCGGAGGCCATTTTATAGGTCTGTTTAACAGAGCTTTTAAATCCCTGGCGACTCCCAAATGTGAAATCGCATCCGTACGATTAGGGGTTAAACCGATTTCCAGTACCTGGTCGGTCTCAGTACGGTAAAAATCATTGGCGGGAGTGCCAGAGGGTAAATCTGATTCAAGTACCAGGATGCCATGGTGATTGGTACCCAATCCGATCTCATCTTCTGCGCAAATCATGCCCTCAGAGACAGCACCCCTTATTTTCGTTTTTTTGATTTTAAAGGGTTCACCAGTTGTGGGATAAAGTACAGTTCCCACCGGCGCCACCACAACCTTTTGACCTTGTGCCACATTCGGAGCTCCACACACAATAGAAAGTGACTGATCTGAACCTATGTCTACAGTGGTTAGGCTGAGCCTATCCGCCTGTGGATGATTCTCACATGTTTCCACTACTCCAATCACCAAACCATCCAAACTTCCTTTCACCTCTTCGAAATCCGTCAGACCTTCGACCTCGAGTCCAGACATGGTCAGTGCATCGGCGATTTCTTTGACTGGTTCATCCAGCGCAATATATTGTTTTAGCCAGTTTAGGGAGATTTTCATAGGTGATAGCCGCGTCAATAAAGCGGGTAAAAATAAGCATTTATATCAAAAAAAGTTCTTTTCACCAGCTTCAATGGCAATTGACAATTGGTTCTCAGCAGGGGGTAGAGGACAGCTAAATTCAATATTATATACACAATAGGGATTGTAAGCCAGATTGAAGTCAATGGTAATGCGTCGCTTGTCGGTTAGTTCCAGATCCAGGTACCGTCCACCTCCGTAGGTGCTTTGTCCGTTGGATAGATCCCCAAACGGGAGAAATAAGTTGTCAGAACCTTCGTCTTTTGGTTGTAAAAGCGTTAGTCTGTTTTCTTTACCCCCGAGTTCAAAATATGCGTAGGCATATTTCAAGTACTCCCTGGATTCACCGTCACTAGTAGCTATAACCAGGGTAGGATTTCCTGGTACGGTTTCTAGCTTGGCTTTAACCTTGAAATCAGGGTTTGCCGGAAAGTAACTAAGACCCGTAAAATTCTCCTTAACAGAGTCTGGCAGGGGGGACTCCCTGTCGTTTTCCATAAAGTCTTGTATGTTGGTACGATGATCTGCTATCTGTTGCTCGTATGGAATTTGCTCGCCTGGTAGAAACGAATACAGCAGAATGATCACTACCACCACCACACCAATAACTTTTAATATCTGGCTAGATTTCATTAAAGTAATCCTTCGTCAGCAAAGCTAAAATAGCCTGAATTGGTGAAAATAAGATGATCGATAACTGGAATTTCCAGAAGTTTACCTGCGTCCTTTAACTTTTTGGTCAACCGAACATCTGCATCGCTGGGTTTGAGTTGACCGGAGGGATGGTTATGAACAAAAACTATAGCGCTGGCTAAATGATCCAATGCATGTTTAAAGATCAATTTAGGATCAACTAAAGTGCCTGACACCCCTCCTTGACTAATTTGGTGCACCTTAATCACAGCATGAGCTCGATTCATATAAATAGCCCAAAACATCTCCGTTTTTTTATCCAGTAGTTTGGGTTGCATCAGTTTGTATACTTGTGCGGAACCCCTGATTTTATATCTTTTGGAGGGAGTGGATCCAATCCTGCGACGGCCCAACTCTATGGCACCCAGTAAGATAATTGCCTTGGCTTTACCAATTCCGGGGAAGCGTACCAAATCCTGGAATTCCAAGGCGCCTAATTTTTGCAGGTCATGATCAACGGAAATCAATATATGTCTTGCCAGATCAACTGCATTGAACTTTCCGGAACCAGATCCTATTAGGGTAGCCAATAATTCTGTATCTGACAATCGATCTACACCGTTATTGATCATCTTTTCTCTGGGTCGATCTTCGGTTGCCCATTGCGATATGGGAGTTTTCTGGTATTTCAACTGTTTTTTTCACAATCTACGCTCTGATGGTATCGAAAAAAAAAGGCCTTCTCCAAATTAATTTGAGAAGGCCCGGGTTTGGTTGATTATATCTTCGTCCACTAAAGCTGATTGACATACTTGGTCAGCTTCGATTTGTTGTTTGCAGCTTTGTTCTTATGGATTATATTTCTTTTAGCCAGTTTATCGATCATGGAGCTCACTGTTTTTAATAACTCCTGGGCTTCCTTTTTATCGGTAGTGTTTTTTAACCGCTTGATGTAAGTTCGAGTGGTTTTTGCTTGATAACGGTTTTTAAGCCTTTTGGTTTCACTCGACCTGATACGCTTAAGCGCTGACTTATGATTTGCCATACGTTTCTTAAAGTTTTGGGAGTGCAAATGTAGTATTAAAAATAGTATTCACAAAGTATGTAATTGAAATTATGGAAAGCCATATTAGGATATCTGATCTGGGCTTTCTGATCTATGGTGTTTTCTCTGGGAATTTTTTTACTTGTCTTGACTCTTGCCGGGGTAAATCCAGCAACCCCGGTTTGGGGATTTGAGCCTCATAAATTAATCAACAGGCATGCGATTTTTACTTTACCACCTGCCATGCTTGGGTTTTATAAATATCATATCCATTATCTTTCGGAGCAAGCGGTAGCTGCAGATCGAAGGCGTTATGTAAGCTTTACTGAAGGTCCACGGCACTATATAGATCTGGATTACTATGGAATGGAGGTTCCCAGAAACTGGGATGAAATGGTGCAGAAATATGATGCTGATAGTATAAAAGAGCATGGAATATTGCCATGGCATTTACAGGTGGTCAGAGCTCAGTTGGTTCAGGCTTTCAAAGAGAAAGATAACAGACGAATTTTAAAACTATCGTCGGATGCCGGGCACTACCTTGCGGATGCACATGTACCTCTGCATACCACTTCAAATTATAATGGTCAGCGAACCAATCAGCATGGTATCCATGGCTTCTGGGAAACTAGAATCCCTGAGCTATTGGTTCATCAATTCGATCTATGGACCGGTAAGGCTACTTATCAGCATCAGTGGTATCACAAACTTTGGCAGGCAATTCTTGCATCTCACTTGGCAGTTGATAGTGTGCTGGCTTTTGAAAGAAAGTTATCTTCAAAGCTACCTCAAGATAAAAAATATGGCTACCAAGTAAGGTTAAACCGTATTTCGAGGGTCTATAGTGACGAATTTACGACAGCTTACCACCAGGCGTTAGATCGACAGGTAGAAAAGAGACTGCGGGCTGCCATCAAATCGGTTGGTGACTTTTGGTACACCTGCTGGGTTGATGCTGGTCAACCAAAATTAGTGGTAGAAGGACATCGTCAGCCTGATTCCGAATCTGATTATCAAACGACTGCTGATTCAATATGGAGGAATCATAACCTGATTAGAGAATAAGATTGAATAATGCCAAAAATTTCAAACGTACGTCATAAAATCTCGTATATAGGTTATAAAATTAAAAACAGGATTACCACATTGAGTTTATATTAGCCAGACTTGGTGAACTTTTTAAGTGGTTTGTTAATTAATAATTCAGTTACAGAAGCAGCATTATTTGTGGTATAATAAATTGAGCATTTGTATTTGTTTTATGGGTTTAAATTATATTTTTGCTGCAAAAATTGGACAGTAGTATTGGTGCTACCAAATTGCTAAAAGTATGTATTGGACATTAGAATTGGCTTCATATCTCGAGGACGCCCCATGGCCTGCAACTAAGGATGAGCTGATCGACTATTCGATCAGGACTGGGACCCCGCTTGAGGTAGTGGAGAACTTGCAAGAGTTGGAAGATGACGGTCAACCGTACGAGAATATCGAGGAGATTTGGCCCGATTACCCGACCAAGGAGGACTTCTTTTTCAACGAGGACGAGTATTAATCATTTAAAGCTCAGCAGCATTTCTGCAATCGCCAAATCATGAATGGTGGTTACCTTAAGGTTTTTCTCTGAACCATGATATAAAGTCACGGGGTGACCTGCGGCTTCCCACACGCTGGCATCGTCTGTAAACTCAGCCTGTTCCCTGACCCCATAGGCCTGTTTAATTAAGCTCAGGTTAAAAGTCTGGGGCGTTTGTACCAATCGAAATTGGCTCCTTTCAACGGATTTGGATCCAGTATCAGTGATTTGTCGTAAGGAGTTCTTCAAAGGGATGGTAGCCACAGCCGAATTATACTTCTGGGCGGTTTGAAACGAACGCCTGATTAAGGGGTGATCCACCAAAGGCCTTACCCCATCATGAATCGCTACTAGCCCCTCTCCGCTTATAATCTCCAATCCCTTTTTCACCGATTCAAAACGGCTTTTTCCGCCAGCCTGCAGGGTTACCGGTATACTGAAGTTGTAATACCTGCACAGTTGCTTCCACTTAGCAATATAGGGCTGAGGTAAAACCAACACCAACTTGATTTTCTCCGGGAAGTCATGAAAAGTTTGGAGGGTATGCATGAGGATGGGGCGTCCCCTCATTTCCAAGAACTGCTTGGGAATCTTAGAGCCCATGCGTTGCCCACTTCCTCCTGCTACGATTACAGCATATTTAGCAGTGGAAGGCATTATTAGAGATTATTAGATAATCAGCATGGCGTCGCCATAGCTGAAAAAGCGATATTTTTCTTTTATAGCTATTTGATAAGCTTCCATTATTAAATCATAACCACCAAATGCACAAGCCATCATCAGTAATGTGGATTCCGGAAGGTGGAAATTGGTGATCATGGCATTACATATTTTAAACTCATATGGTGGGAAGATAAACTTATCAGTCCATCCTTCATTCTCCTTCAACAAGCCGCTGGCGGAGACCGAAGATTCCAAACTTCTCATTGCCGTAGTCCCAACCGCACAAATTCTTTTTTTGTCGGCCATTGCCTGGTTCACATGTTGAACCGTATCATCTCCTATACGGTAATTTTCGGAGTCTGTTTTGTGTTTGGTAAGATCTTCAACATCGACCGGTCTGAAAGTACCCAATCCAATATGCAAGGTTATTGGACACATGGCCACCCCTTTGATTTCCAGGCGCTTCATAATTTGTTTAGTAAAATGAAGGCCAGCAGAGGGGGCTGCTACCGCTCCCACATGTTCAGCATAAATGGTTTGGAACCGTTCCCGGTCTTCAGGCTCGGCATCACGTTGAATGTGCTTGGGTAAGGGGGTTTCGCCAAGGGTATCAATGGTGTTGTAAAACTCTTCATCACTGCCATCGGTCAAAAACCTTATAGTGCGGCCTCTTGATGTGGTATTATCAATTACCTCTGCTACCAGGTCTCCTTCCCCAAAATAGAGTTTATTGCCAACCCGTATCTTCCTGGCAGGATCAACCAGAACATCCCACAGATGCATTTCCTTGTTCAGTTCTCTCAACAGGAAAACTTCAATTTTGGCACCAGTCTTTTCTTTGTTACCGTACAGCCTAGCTGGAAAGACTTTGGTATCGTTCATTACCAATACATCTCCGTCATCGAAATAATCAACCACGTCTTTGAATACCTTATGTTCAATAGACTGATCACTTTTATTGATCACCATTAATCGGGACTCGTCTCGGTTTAATGTGGGGTGAAGCGCGATGTATTTTTCAGGTAAATCGAACTTAAAAGCAGATAACTTCATGTATGATGTAGAGGGGTTACGGGCTTATAAAAGTTTGCAAACATAACGAATTGTGGGCATAATATAACTAATGATTACATAATGTTTTAATTTAGTGGGCTTAATGAACAAAGGAAGTCATGGTGATTTTCATCAGGTTAATATTCGAGAGTTTTAGGTTCGCTTGGACTGCCTTAAGGATGAACCTTCTGCGCACCGTGCTTTCATTGCTCGGAGTTACCGTGGGTATTTTCAGCATAATAGGGGTACTTACTCTGGTTTATTCGTTGGAAAAAAGTCTTAAGGATAGTTTCGAATTCTTAGGAGCCAACGTAATGTACGTACAGAAGTGGCCTTGGGCCTTTGGTGATAATGATTATCCATGGTGGAAATACATGCAGCGGCCTCAGGCAAGCTATGATGAGTTTAAGTTCATCCAAGCCAATATGGAAGAAGGTATTGGTATCAGCATCTTCGCAGATAAAGGTGGCTTAACCGTAAAAAGTGGGAACAATAGTATGAGCGGGGTGAGTCTAAGTGGCATTACCTATGGGCATAGTGAGGTATACGATATGCCCATTGCTGAGGGTCGATATTTTACCATGCAAGAAGTAGAATCCGGTCGTAACGTGGTGCTTGTAGGATCCAACGTGGCCGAGGCGCTTTTTCCGGGTCGTTCTGCACCGGGAAACAGTGTCAAGATTAGGGGATTAAAATTCAATGTTGTAGGCGTCTTAAAGGCGCAAGGTGATAACTTTATCGGAGCGCCATCAAGCGATGATTTTTGTTTTATTCCCTATAAGGGTTTCCGTAAAATGTATGCTACCAAAAGAATGTGGGGGGTCGAATCTGTGGTAGCAGTCAAAGGCCGGGATAACGATTCCAATTTAAAAAGACTAGAAGGTGAGTTGATGGGATTGATGAGGAGAAAACGTGGCCTAAGACCCCTGGAAGAATCAAATTTCGCCTTGAACCGATCTGAAATGGTTGCTGAGCAATTGGGACTTTTGTTCGACCAACTGTCCTTTATTGGGTTTATCATTGGACTTTTCGCCATGTTAGTAGGTGGATTTGGGATTGCAAATATCATGTTTGTATCCGTAAAGGAGAGGACCAGTATCATCGGTATTCAAAAGTCTCTAGGTGCCAAAAGCTATTTTATACTGTGGCAGTTTCTCTTTGAGTCTATATTTCTCAGTGTAATTGGAGGCTTAGCCGGTTTGTTACTGGTTTATCTGGCTACCTTTATTCCTTTGGGGAGTTTCGAGATCGTAATGAGCCTAAAGAATATTATCCTAGGTCTTATTATAGCGGCAGTGGTGGGCACCGTCAGTGGTATAGTACCAGCTGCTATGGCTGCTCGAATGGATCCGGTACTTGCGATAAGGAGTTAGGACTACCAGGTAATTAACAATTAAGCGTAAATAATTGGTGTTTGGCGCGCTTGGTTTTCGACAGCCTGGATTCTCTTGATTGCTAACATTCGATTGAACCTTAGTATATCCAAACGCCTTGCTAATTTACACCAACAAGATGTACTCTGCTGTTGGTTTGGTTTACTCTGTAGCTACCGCTTCCTTTTCAGGCTGATCCTGGTCTGCTTCCCCGTTAACTTTAGCTCTAATTTTAGACTCTATTTCATCTGAGAGCTCTGGATTGTCTGCCAGTAATTGCTTGACTGCATCCCGCCCTTGGCCAAGCTTATTGCCCTCATAAGAAAACCATGAACCCGATTTATTCACAATATCCAGCTCAACGCCTAAATCAAGAATTTCGCCAACTTTAGAAATTCCTTGGCCGTACATAATATCGAACTCCACTACTTTGAATGGAGGAGCTACTTTATTCTTCACCACCTTTACCCGAGTACGATTTCCTAATATGCGGTCTGCACTTTCTTTTATTTGGCCGATTCTCCTGATATCTAGTCGTACGGACGCATAGAACTTAAGCGCATTACCTCCGGTGGTGGTCTCAGGATTACCGAACATAACTCCGATTTTTTCCCGCAATTGATTGATGAATATGCAAGCACATCCAGTTTTACTAATCACTCCGGTGAGTTTTCTCATTGCTTGTGACATCAGACGGGCTTGCAAACCCATTTTGCTATCACCCATTTCTCCCTCTAGTTCACCTCTTGGTACTAAAGCTGCCACCGAGTCAATCACGATCAGATCTATTGCTCCCGATCGAATCAGATGCTCGGCAATTTCCAGGGCTTGTTCCCCATCATCAGGCTGAGATATCAATAAATTTTCAGTGTCAATACCCAAATGCTCGGCATAAACTTTGTCGAAGGCATGCTCCGCATCGATAAACGCAGCTAGTCCACCGTTTTTCTGAGCCTCGGCAATACAGTGCATGCTTAGGGTGGTTTTCCCTGAAGACTCAGGTCCGTATATCTCCACTACCCTTCCTCTGGGTATTCCACCAACCCCCAATGCAATGTCCAAACCCAGTGAACCTGTTGAAATGGCCGGTATGTCCTGAACTCTTTCATCGCTCAACTTCATAACTGTACCCTTACCGTAGGTTTTTTCCAGTTTATCGATGGTCAACTGAAGGGCCTTAAGTTTCTCGTTTGCTGCACTCATATTGTTTGTAGTTTTTAAAAAATGTCGGGGTTTGTAATCTACTATGAATGTGTAAATTTAACAAGGGACAGTCTCAAATACGGATACTTAAAAATAATGTCCATTGATGTATATTGCGCTTTTTAGCGCAAATGGTCAAAACCGGACTCAAAATATTTTTTGTTGCCTTGCTACTGTTGATCCTGTGGTATCACCAGTTGATTCTCTATGGAATATCCCAAGGAAGGGGTCAATTGAATGTGATCATGAATTCCAGAGAAATCGAAGAGGTGCTCCAAGATGAAAGGATAGCTGATTCAGTGAAATCCAAATTGAAATTGGTAGGAGAAATTAAGCAATTCACCTATGATCAACTGGGGTTTGATGAAACGGATAATTACGAGACTTACTTCGATCAACAGGGGAAACCTATACTGTGGGTGGTAACCGGAGCTAAACCATTTGCCATGGAACCAAAAGAGTGGGATTTCCCATTCCTGGGGTCAGTTCCTTACAAAGGCTTTTTCGTGCTGCATAAGGCCGAGGAGGAAGAGCGGGCCTTGGCACGAAACAATTGGGATACCAA
>JANQPK010000400.1 GCA_028289505.1 Cyclobacteriaceae bacterium | reverse complement strand
TACCAGCGTAAGCTCTAAGTTCCCCAGAATTGTGAAAAGCGTTTTCAGGGGTGGACTGGGGTCTCAGGTAGTTAGCGGGTAAAGCGATCTGTGTCGAGTCATAAAGATCCCAGTACCGTGAAGGTGCATTAAACGGGAGGTGAGGTTTAAGAAAGCCTACTGCCAAGAAGAAGGGATTTCCAGCTTCCTTTAGTCGATGCAGGTCTGCTACTGCCTTTAAAGTGGTCTTTCCATCAAGGTAAGCACTATCCGGGACATCAGCTTTTTCAAAAGGAAAGCCCCTGGAATCATTGGCGGTATCACGCTTAATGTTTTCAGGCAATAGGTAATCTCGCCAACTGTATTTCGCCCTTATACGCTCAATTTCATTCCAGGCTGCTGAATCGTCGTCTGCATGATGATAGATCTTGCCGTTTGAGATAGTGGTATAACCGTGATTTTTAAAATGCATGGGTAAAGAGGCAATGCTAGGATATTCTTCGCTTAACCTGGTTAGGTAACTGAGAAAGCGGTATCGTCCAGGTCGAATGCCAGAGAGCAGACTGGCCCGTGAAGCACCGCATACGGGGATGTTGCAGTAGGCACGTTCGAACACCAGGCTTTCTGAGGCTAATTGGTCGATATGGGGTGACTTGATGTGGCTTGCTCCGTAGGTACCCAACTCCGGCCGAAGATCATCTACAGCAATGAATAAGACGTTGGGTTTCTGGGGTTCTGGGGGAGTATTAGGCTTAGGGTTTTGGCAACTAGCAAGTGCAAATAGTAGAAGTAGGGAGATTATTTGTATTCGCATAATGAATATGGCTATGTTAAACACTGAGCTCAAAATAGCAATGTTTAACTCATAGGAAAATATTCGATCAAATATTGATAACTTTCTCCTGTAAAGAATTGACATGAAAAAATCTATTTTCCTTGGAGCCTACGTGGCTATGATATCGGTAGCATCAATCAAAGGACAAAACACCACAGATACCAGGCTGCTAAGTAATCCAGCGATAAGCGATAATCATATTGCTTTTGTATATGCAGAAGATTTATGGATCGCAACCAAAGATGGCTCTAATCCTAGAAGACTGACCATCGATGAAGGAGTTGAGCACAGCCCGGTGTTCTCCGATGACGGGTCTCACATAGCATTTAGTGCAGAGTACGACGGAAACGTAGACGTATTTGTAGTTCCTGCCTCAGGTGGGATTCCTAAACGGCTTACTTGGCATCCAGGTCCGGATTGGGTGCAGGATTTCACTCCAGATGGTAATGCTGTACTTTTTGTTTCAAACAGATCGACCTTTACCAACCGGCATGCTAAACTGTTTACGGTGGCCATAAATGGGGGACAACCGGTAGCCTTATCTATCCCCACCGCCTTCAAGGCTTCTTACTCTGAACAGGGCAGGCAAATAGCCTACAATCCCAACTATGAAGTATTTAACCAATGGAAACACTATCGAGGCGGTACTCAGGCCAGAATTTGGATTTTTGATACTGCTAGCCATGAGGTAAACGAGATTCCAAGACCTGATGTAGGAGGTAATGATGCTAATCCTCAATGGATTGGTAATCAAGTGTTTTTCAGGAGTGACCGCAATGGAGAGTTTAATATTTTTTCATTCGATTTAGAAAGTGGCACCACTATTCAGCGTACAGACCATCAGGATTTTCCGGTGATTGATTTGAAGAGCAATGGGCGAGAACTCATATACGAACAAGCCGGATACTTGCATATTTTGGAACCCTCCAATAATTCATCAAGAAAGCTTACCATAGGTATCGCCACTGATCTCTTGGAAAAACGGCCCAGGTATGTAGGAGGTGCTAATTACATCCGAAGTGCCGCAATTTCTCCTTCCGGGGCCAGGGCGGTATTTGATTTCAGGGGTGATATCGTTACCGTACCGGCGAAGAAAGGAGATGTTCGTAACCTGACCCAATCAGTGGGTATCCATGAGAAATACCCCTCTTGGTCACCTGATGGTAAGCAGCTGGCTTACTTTTCCGATGAGAGCGGCGAGTATGCCCTGCACATCAAGAGTCTAGATGATGGCATGGTAAAGCAAATCACCTTGAGCGGGGCAGGATTTTACGCCTATCCACACTGGTCTCCAGATAGCAAAAAACTATGCCTAGTGGACAATAGCCGAAGCCTGTATTTAGCTGATATCTCTACATCCAATGTTAAGAAGATTGATGCTGACATTTATTATACCCCCGGAGTGTTCAGGGATTTGTTTGGTTCATGGTCTCCTGATTCCAAATGGATCACCTACACCCGTATATCGGAGACCAATTTTACCCGGGCTTATGTTTATTCATTAGTACAGGGAAAGTCATTTGAGTTGACTGATGGCCTCTCCAATATCTCTGATCCAATTTTCGATCCTTCCGGAAAGTATATCTATATGACGGCCTCAACCGATGCCGGGCCGGTAATCAACTGGTTCGATCAGTCAAACCAAGATATGGAAATGACCAATTCAATTTACCTGGTTACCCTGCAAAAGGAAACCATATCTCCATTGGCTAAGCAGAATGATCAGGAAACAGGGGAAGAGAATGGAGATGAGGATAAAGCAGATGACAATAACAAAGATGACAAACCGAAAGACCTAAAGATTGACTGGGATGGGATCCAAAACAGAATCATTGATTTACCCATAAAACCTGGAAAGTACTCCAATCTTTACAGCCCAGAAGAGGGTAAGTTGTACTACCTGTCAACCAAACCAAATGCCAGATATTCCGACCCGTCGGCGGTCAAACTATACGACCTCGAGAAGCGGGAAGAAAAGGAGATTATGGACGCTAACTGGTTCACCATAGCGGCTGGGAATGAAAAATGGTTATTCCGGAAGGGCAAGAATTGGGGCATAGGAAACATAGGAGAGGAACCAAAGGATGCTACCTTAAATATTAAGTCTATTGAGGTTAAAATTGACCCTGAACAGGAGTGGAATAATATCTTCCATGAGGCATGGAGGGTAAACCGTGATTATTTTTATGACCCCGGCATGCATGGTGCTGACTGGAATGCTATTAAGCAAAAGTACCAAGTGTTCCTTGAGGACGTAACCTGCAGGTCTGACCTGTATCGTATGATGCAATGGATGTTCAGTGAGCTGGCAGTAGGTCACCATCGATTTAGCAGCAGGGGTGACCGTATGCATGCACCCAAGAAAGTAAAGGGAGGATTATTGGGAGCTGACTACGTGATCGCCAATAATCGGTATCAGTTTGCAAAAATATATGGCGGGCTGAACTGGACTCCCGAGCTCAGATCACCACTCACTGAACCTGGTGTGGTGGTAAACCAGGGGGATTATTTGTTGTCTGTCAATGGATCTCAGGTGTACGCCAATCAAAACCTTTACCGCTCTTTTGAGAATACTGCCGGAAAAATCGTGGAATTGACAGTGGGACCCAATGCCGATGGCACCGCATCTCGCAAGATTAAAGTAGTGCCGATTGAAAATGAGTCTGCACTGCGAAATAGGGACTGGGTAGAGGGTAATATAAAGAAGGTCGATGAGGCTACCGATGGCAAGGTTGCTTATGTCTACGTGCCCAATACTGCCACTGCCGGACATCGGTACTTTAAACGCTACTTTTACCCACAGGTAGATAAGCAGGCGATGATTATTGATGAGCGATTTAACGGAGGAGGGCAATTGGCTGACTATTATATCAACGCTATGACCAGACCCTTACAATCATACTGGAATTTTAGATACGGCCAGGACCTAAAGGCACCTAGTGGCTCTATACAAGGGCCTAAAGTTATGATCATCGATGAAACCGCCGGATCTGGAGGCGATTACCTTCCCTGGATGTTTAAAAAGTTTGAGGTAGGGCCTGTAATCGGTAAGACCACCTGGGGAGGATTAGTGGGCGTACTTGGGTTTCCTGAGTTTATCGATGGTGGCTCCGTTACCGCCCCCAATGTAGCATTCTGGAATGAAGATGGCTTTAGAATAGAAAATGAAGGAGTTGCACCAGATATTGAAGTTGAACAATGGCCTAAAGCAGTAATTGCCGGGAGAGATCCACAACTGGAACAGGCGATCGAGACTGTGATGGAGCTTCTGAATAAGTCTCCGGTGGTCCAGCCACAAAGGCCGGAGTATCCGGTACGGGTTAAGTCTCCTTAGACTCATATAATGCGTTCAAGGTTCGTGTAAAGTCATCATCAGTGGCATTGAATTTTAGGTTATCGTTTCTTTTGTCAAAAAAGATGTTCCATATTTATTGTAGAAAAATCTTCAATAGAAATGGGGGTTAATCCAACCAAACTGGAGAAGCTGCAACAAGCAATTGAATCTATCCTACAAGTGATTAGGGCAGCTGAATTGCAACATCAGGAGGCCATAAATCTGGTAGCGCCAGAGTATCGAAAAAGTGCTCGAAACCTGATTCATTACCACGCATTGAGGGATCACGATCTTCGCAGTATACAGAAAAAGCTGCGCAACCTGGGTATTTCCAGACTAGCTAATGCCCAGGGTCACCTGGAGGCCAGTCTATTAAAAATCCTGAACCTATTGAACTGCCTGCAAGGCCATCCGCTAAGTGTTAAGAAATCAGGGCTTTCCTTAAAAATGGCCAGGAATATTCTCAACCGGAATACCAAGGAATTGTTGGGTTACCGGTCAAAAAGTCGACGAGTGCGGATCATGGTAACGCAACCCACCGCAGCGGCGCATGACTACCAGCTGGTGCTGGAGATGGTGCGAAATGGGATGAACTGTGCCCGCATCAATTGTGCCCACGACCATC
>JANQPK010000392.1 GCA_028289505.1 Cyclobacteriaceae bacterium | reverse complement strand
TCGAGTAAATGATCGATCGAAAGTGGATTCTATTAATTTCAATTGTTTTTCGCCAACTTCATGCGGAGCTATCACAAATTTCATCTGACGCTCCCGGTCTACCAATTCCTTTAAAACCTCAAGATCTTCCGGCCAACAACTACCCACAATAAAAGCCTTATTCCCATTGACAAACTGCTCCAGCAATGGATTGCTTGGTGTTTCTTGAATAATAGAGGCTACCCGGTCTACCCGTGTATCTCCAGCCACGGTTACTGAGCTGATTCCAATCCCATCTAAAAGATTTGAAGATTCTTGATCTTGAACAAAAAGGTGTTTGATATCATGAAGCATTCTCCTAAAAAAACCACCATACCATCTAAAGAATATCTGTTCCTTATTGAAAATAGCAGAACAAACCACCAACGGGATCTCCCTGCTTTTGGTCTCATGAATCATATGGTACCAGAATTCGTATTTGATCACGAATACCGCCACTGGTTGTACCAAATCATAAAATCTACGGACGTTTTTCCGGGTATCCCAAGGTAAATAATGAACCGCATAAGCAAGGGGGTAATCTTTCCTGATTTCAAAGCCAGAGGGAGAAAAAAAAGTAAGCAGGATCTTGTAATGGGGAAAACGCTGGGCAAACTTTTCCAATAAAGGTCTACCCTGTTCAAACTCCCCTAATGAAGCACAATGGAACCATACTACCGGACTTTTCAAGTGGTCAAAATCCTTCGAAAGCTTAGCTTCCCACTGCTTTCTCCCCTGCAACATCTTTTTTGCCTTGGCGTGGATTGGGGAAATCAGCCATAATAGTATTCGGAAACAGTTTATGGCAAAATTATAAAGAAAAATAGCCATGTGGGATATAAGCGAAATTGCCCTCAAATATAATAAGCCAGTTTGTTAAATTCGTCTCATTAAAAAAAACGCATGACCTTCGAACAAGCTTCCGATTTACTTACGCAATGGACCAAAGGCCCTGCCTTGCTCCGTCATGCTCATACGGTATCTTATGTGATGCGAGTGTATGCTCGTAGGTTCGGAGAGGACGAGGAGGTTTGGTCGATTACGGGTTTACTACACGATGCAGATTACGAGAAGTACCCCGATCAGCATCCAAATATCATAGTGAACCACCTCAATGGGATAGGAGAGACCGAAATCGCTTATGCTATTTCAGCGCATTACACTAAATGGGGCAATCCGGCCACAAGTCTGCTTGACAAAGCACTTTTGGCGTGTGACGAGCTAACGGGATTCATTGTGGCATGTTCGCAGGTAAGACCAGAGGGGTTTACAGGAATGAAAGCAAAGTCCGTTATTAAAAAATTGAAACAAAAAAGCTTTGCAGCCAAGGTCGATCGGGAGGAGATCAGAATTGGTGCTGAGTTATTGGAGATTCCCCTTAATGAACACATAGATTTCATTATTGAGGCATTGCAGGAGTATGAAATTAAGGCAAACGATTAAGAATTGAGAACAGGAAGATTTAGAATTTTGTGGAATATCATGGTGATGAGTCTACTGGCAGTAGGAGGCTATGCACAAGATGATTTGGGGGATTTTCTTCAGGCCGATCTGGACGACGCCACCCTACTTCTTACCAATTACATGTCACCATTGGATAAAGGACTGGGTTATACCGCAGGGACTGGTTGGTATAACAGCGCCAAAACTCATAGTATGGGTTTTGAGTTGACTGCCATGGTCGGTGCTTCCTTTATACCATCAAAGGCATCTTTTAGCAGGTTTATTCAAAGTGAATACAACGATTTGGAATTGTTATCTCCCTTTGATAACAATGTTCCAACAGTTTTTGGGCCAGAGGATGTTTATCCAGAATACCGGATTGTCAGCACCAGTGAGACTTTTGAAGGACCCGGGGGCAACTCATTGGAAGAAGAGTTTGGGTATGAAGCGGTTCCTTTGCCCATTTTGCAACTAGGGGTTGGAGTTATACCTCAAACTGATGTCAAATTCAGATTTATGCCACTAATAGAGTTTGATGATGACTTTGAAGCCAAAATGTGGGGGGTGGGTATCCAGCACCATCTTAATAATTATTTCCCCTCTGGAGATGAACTTTTATTTGACATGTCCTTGTTTGTGGGATACACTCAGGTCGATTCTGAAATACAGCTTACCGACACCTATCCGGGGGAAGATCAACTTGGTCTTCAGGGCCTTAGCGTATGGAATATTGATGGAATAATCTCATACGATTTATCTGTTTTTACATTTTTTGGTTCATTAGGTTATAATCGAGTCACTTCAAACTTAGAATTGAGAGGAACCTATGATCTCGGTGGTGGTGAAATTTTACAAGATCCCATTGATACCAAAACCAATTACAGTGGATTAAGGGCTGCTGCCGGTTTAAGAATAAAAGTATTCATCTTCAGCTTGCATGGCGAGTATACTTACAATGACTACAGCATGGTTAACGTTGGGTTCGGATTGAGCGTGAATTAATTGCCTTTGAAATCAGGATCCCGTTTCTCAATAAAGGCGGTCATTCCCTCTTTTTGATCTTCAGAAGCAAACAGCAGGTAAAAATTCTTGCGCTCATAATGAAGTCCCTGATCCAAGTGTGTTTCAAAAGCTTTGTTCACTGATTCTTTAGCCAGTCGCACCGCAATAGGGGACATATCTGCAATGGTTAATGCAATTTTAGTAGCTTCCTGGAGACAACATTCTACTGGAACTACTTTGCTTACCAATCCAAACTGTAATGCTTCCTCAGCGGAAATAAATCTTCCCGTCAGTACCATTTCCATGGTTCTGGACTTTCCAATAGCCCTGGTCAATCGCTGAGTGCCACCGGCTCCGGGCATCACCCCAATCTTTATTTCAGGTTGTCCGAATTTTGCGGATTCAGAAGCTACAATGATGTCACAGCACATAGCCAACTCACACCCACCACCAAGTGCAAACCCCGATACTGCAGCAATAATTGGTTTTTGTATTTTTTTAATTTGGTCCCAAGTTTTGAATTGATCTATTTTCAGCATCTCAATGGCCCCTTGGTTGGCCATTTCTTTGATATCTGCTCCAGCGGCAAAGGCTTTGTTGTTGCCAGTAAGCACTATGGCACGAACTTCGGCATCGCTATCAAGCTTGACTAGCGCATCTCTAAGTTCCCGCATAACTTGCAAGTTAAGGGCATTGAGCTCTTTGGGTCGGTTTAATTCAACCAGAGCAACTGCTGGCTGATATTCGGTAGTAACCTTGACAAGTTCCATTTAGGTAGGGCAATGGATATGAACAAGGCTAAAAAAAGAAAAACCTTCTAATTAAAGAAGGCTTTTCGGTAAAAGTGTTAAACAGGTGTATGAATTGTGTGTTATGCATCTATTAATACAGCCAACAGAAATAAGGTAACCTCTTTTATGAAAAAAAATGCTACAGAATATTTACTTGATTATAAAATGTTGATAATCAGGTAATAAAGTGGCAAAATATTTTGTTTATTTTTTGTTAGTTCCTGTTCATATCCAGTTATTGCATCAATAATATCCTTGCTTTGGGGGTCATTTAGCAAATAACTCAGGGATAATACCGTTACTAAAACTCCATACTTAATCAGAAATGAGATGTTTCTGTTTAGGAAGGTTTGACGTTTTCCGACAATCTGAAATTTCTGCAAAAAATAAGCTGGTTTAGGCTAAAAATTTAGTTCTGATGTCGGGAGACTAAACTAGTAATAAATAGGGAATTGGCATAACTTTGGTTAGAATTAAAAGTGTTTTTCAACTTTCCCAAGTGGGTTTGTAAATCAAAGCTTGAAAGTTTCTTCGGGTTCTCTGTTCTAACAATACCTCTTGATTCCTGGTAATCCGATCCACAAGCTCCTGTCGATAGTTTTTTATGGTAATCAGTTCCAGTTGGTCGTTGTAAAAAATATCAAATTCAGCACTCAGGCTGTTTATGATATTTTTCATTTTATCGTCAGGGTTATCAACACATACTGAAAAAGAAATCGCAGAGCTTTGCATCATGTTGACCTGAATATTAAACTCCTCGAAAAGGTGAAAAATCAAACTAATTTTACTTTCGTTTATAAAGCTAAAGTCACACACTTGGAATGAGATCAGACATTGGTTTGGCTTAAATATAACGGCTGGTTCTAATGCTTCATGTTGAACATCTGCAATCCGAGTGCCTTTCTTTTCCGGATTCTGGAACGATTTGACAATCAGGGGTATTTTCTTTACTGCTAGTGGTCGGATAGTTTTTGGATGTATTACAGAAGCCCCATAATATGTCATCTCAGCAGCCTCACCATATGAAATAACTTCATACTTGGTGGTTTCATTCCACCTGCTGGGGTCGGCATTGAGTACCCCAGGTACGTCTTTCCATATGGTAACAGAATCGGCTTCCAAGCAGTGGGCAATAATGGCAGCGGTATAATCAGATCCTTCTCTACCCAAGGTAACGGTATTGCCAGAATCATCTGCTCCTATGAAACCCTGGGTAAGGAAGCAGGTATCAGCTGGATAATTCAGTTTATCATTGATTGCTTTAGTGGTGAGGTCCCAACGGACCCTGCCTTCACCGTAGTTGCTGTCGGTAATAATAATCTCTCGGGCATCTACAAGTTTGTAAGCCACTCTGGTATGGTTTAGATAGGTTTGTACAATAGTGGTGGAAATCAACTCTCCGAATGAAACGATTTGATCATGATCTTTTTCAAAATGCTTGGATACCGTTTTCAAAGAATCCCGTAGGGCTTGAAACAATTTGCTGACCTTTTCAAATACTGGATGATTGGTCTCCGAGAAGAGTTCTGAGCAAATATGCAAATGATATTCTTCGAACTTATTCAACTGATCCTGGAAATGGGTATCAGACCATTTTCTTGAGAGAATGCTCTCCAGTTCATTAGTACTCTTGCCCATTGCAGAGACCACAATCACAAAAGGAGCAGGGTGGTGGCTGCGGACAATACCAGCTAGGTTTCTTACGGCATTGGCATCGCGAACACTTGCACCACCAAATTTGAATACTTTCACTTCTCCGCCAGAGATTTAAATGCTATTTTTATAAGGCACAGCAAATAAGCCCAAATCCAATAAAGAAACTACTTTGTATAACAATAATTTATGGAAGATTCCAGGATAGGATTGCCCATTGGTACCGCACTAGACCGGTTTATCAAAAGATTCCAGGACGACTTTCCCTATGCCACTGGTGAACTATCTCAATTGCTCAGGGATATCGCACTTGCTGGAAAGGTGGTAAACCGTGAAGTAAACAAAGCCGGACTTATCAACCTTTCGGGAAGTATTGGCTCAGATAACATTCAGGGAGAGGACCAGCAAAAATTGGATGTCCTGGCCAATATTCGTTTTATCAGGGCACTGACCAAAGGCGGAGAAGCCTGTGCCATTGTCTCCGAGGAAGATGAAAAGATTACCGATCTCCACAATAATGGCAAGTATATTATTGCAATAGATCCTCTTGATGGCTCTTCTAATATAGATGTCAATGTTTCGATCGGTACTATTTTTTCCATATTTCGTCGTTTATCTCCAGTAGGATCCCCAGTTACCGAGGATGATGTATTACAACCAGGTTCAAGTCAAGTAGCCGCAGGTTATTTGTTGTACGGCTCCAGTACAATTCTGGTATATACTACAGGTAATGGGGTAAATGGGTTTACCTATGATGCTACCCTGGGTGAGTACTTTTTAAGTCATCAGGATATGAAGATACCAGATAATGGCAAGATCTATTCCATAAATGAAGCCTCAACCGATGATTTTACGAAGCCTGTAAACCAATACCTCGATCATTGCAAGAAAAGTAACTACACAGCCCGTTATATTGGCTCCCTGGTAGCAGACTTTCATCGAAATCTGCTTAAGGGAGGAATCTACATCTATCCAAGTAGCAAACGATACCCAGAAGGGAAGTTAAGATTAATGTATGAATGTAACGCTCTAGCGTTTGTGGTGGAACAGGCTGGAGGCAAAGCCAGTACTGGTAGCTCCAGAGTTATGGACATTGTGCCCAAAGATGTACACCAGAGGTGTCCACTTTACATTGGCTCAAAGTCATTGGTAGAGAGAGCAGAATCTTTTTACGACTAATCACTCCTCCTCGTCACTAGCCGGTTTGACCAAATGAGGAGCCTGACTCAATAGCAGGTGATACCACCTTACAATCTTTTTGATATCAGAGGGATAAACCCTATCCTGATCGTAATCAGGAAGAACGGTTTTAAAAAAAGAATGATATTCGGAATTAGTGGCATCCTTCTCTAATATCTCATCATCCCCGTACTCTTGATAGATTGCCTGAAGCACAGATGCCAATGGAGTAGATCCTGCTTCAGTATGGGTATAAATCGAAATTTCGTCCAGTACTGAAACCCTTTGACTAGCGTTGACTATGGACTTTTTCTTATGTTGATCAAACGATTCTACAATAATACTTGAACGAGCTGGTTTGATGATCCTATAAAGTCCCGGTTTTCCTGAAATAGAAACTAAGTCTTTTAATTCCATGTAGGGTTTTATAATTCAGAGGTGCTGCGAATATAATCTGAAATTTCAATTTTACCAGCTTTGTTCTGGGCTGAAGAAATAAAGATGGTGGGAAGGGTGTCCCAATCCTTTTTCAAGGCGTTCTCAAGTAGTCGTTTATTGGTTAATATTTTATTCTTGGAAATCTTGTCTGATTTCGTCAGGATAATGGCTATGGGTATTCCCTGTTCTCCAACCCATCGAATAAACTCGATATCAATTGGCTGGGGAGGGTGCCGGGAATCAAGTAATACAAATAGCAGGTATAGATTCTTTCGGTGAAGCAGATAGTCGGTGATCATGCCTTGCCATTGTCTTTTTTTCTCTTTACTTACCTTGGACCAGCCATAGCCCGGTAAGTCTACCAGGTACCATTTCTTATCCATCAGGAAATGATTGATAAGTTGGGTCTTACCCGGTTTGGAAGAAGTTTTGGCCAAATTTTTATGGTTGGCCAACATATTTATCAGCGAAGATTTTCCTACATTTGACCGGCCGATGAAAGCATATTCCGGCTTGTCTCCAGGTGGGCATTTTTTATAATCAGTACTACTTACAACGAATTCTGCAGATGTAAAGTTCATATTTGATATCCCGATTTAGGTAGTCAAATGAACCAAAAATTATTTTTATTTAAAAGTGTAATTTCTAGCTTAAGTCCAATTTCATTGAATAAAAGAAACAGCAAAATGCTCGATTGGTCTATTAGCTTTGATCGTTTTGAAATGATTTAAATGTACTTTATATTGCCATCTTCCAGCATCGGATGGCTGTTAAAGTCAAAAGAATTGCAGCATGTTAAACAGGTTTTTCGTTTTCATATTTTGTACAATTTGCGTTAATGCAGTTAGCATGATTTCTTTTGGTCAAGACAATAACCAAACTGCTGCGGAATATGTCGAAATTGGGGATGAGATATATTTCAATCAAAGGGCATTTGAAGAAGCAAAAAGTTACTACGTACAAGCTGCGGAGTTGGACCCCAATAACGTCAAAGCTAACTTCATGGCTGGGAAGGTCCATCTGGAAACTACCAATAAAGATCAGGCTACTTCATACTTTTTAAAGGTCTACGAATTGGACCCTGACTATCGGTTCGACATGCTGTACTTAATAGGACAGGGACATCAGTTGAGTTTGGATTTTGAGCAAGCTTTGGAGTATTATCAGCTGTATAAAGTAAAGCTTGAAAACGATTCGGAATATATCGGACCAGATCGAATTCCTATGGAGATGGTGGAGCGTAGAATCTATGAATGCGGCAATGGTATTACTTTTACCACCTATCCGGAAGGATATTCCATCGTTAATATAGGGACCAAGGTCAACTCAGAATGGCATGATTTTGCACCGGTAGTAAACGAGGATGAAACCATGTTGATTTTCACTACTCGCAGAAAAGATGGTAATCTCAACCAAGACGTTCATACCGATAATTTCCCATTTGAGGACATTTTTATTTCGGTGAAAAACGATACTGCCTGGCAGGCTGCAACCAATATCGGAGAGGTTATCAACACTCCATTTCACGACAGCAACATTGCATTATCTGCCGATGGCAAGCAGCTCTATTTATATAAGGATATCGAGGATGGTACCAGCGATATCTATGTTTCGGAGTTAAAGTCCGACAGCGCTTGGTCCACTCCTAAATCGGTAGGAACAAATGTCAATTCTGAATTTAGTGAGAAGTCATTATCCGTTTCAACCGATGGACAGATCTTGTTTTTTTCCAGTGATAGACCGGGGGGTGAAGGAGACCTGGATCTATACTATAGTTTGAAAGGAGCTCAGGGTAAATGGGGACCAGCGGTGAATCTGGGGTCTGCCATCAATACCGAATACGATGAAGATAGTCCGTTTATTGACTATGATGGTAAAACTTTGTATTTCAGCAGCCGTGGTGGAGCTGGGATGGGTGGATACGACATATTCAAAGCAGAGTACGACAGTGCAAGTGGTTCATGGACTGATATCGTGAATTTAGGATATCCCATAAATACTCCAGATGATGATATTTACTTTGTGGGAACCAAAAGTGGGAAAAGGGGATATTACGCGTCTGTACGAGAAAATGGGATGGGTTATACCGACATTTATTTGGTGTCAGTACCCTATGTGGATATTAATACCAAGGAACGACTTGGTCCTAAGAACCATGTTCGACGGAGTGTAGAAGATGAAAGCGGTCTTAAAGCAGTTAATCTAAACATTAATGTGAATGATTACGATGACGATTCTCCATTGGATGCCAATCTGCAGTTACGCAGGGTTTCTGATAACGTAGTATTCAATGTGGCTACTACAGCCCAAGGTAAGTACAGCGCACAGATCACCCACCCTGAAGAAGCAGAGTATATGCTCACTATGGAAAAAGATGGATACGTCTTCAAGAATGTCACCATTACACTGCCTGCATCCGGCGATGAACCTCAGTTGATCACCAGGACCTTTGAACTCAACAGGATCAGAGAGGGTTTTTCATCGATACTGAGAAATATCTATTTCGATTTTGACAAGTTCAGCCTTAAACAGGAATCATATACAGAACTAAACAAGTTAGAGGGAATGCTGGTGACCAATCCCAGCATGAGGATTGAAATAGCAGGACATACAGATTATATAGGTTCGGAAGCGTATAACCAGCAGCTTTCCGTGAAGCGCGCGGGTTCAGTGGTCGATTTTTTAATCAATAAAGGGATATCCCCAACAAGACTTGAGTCGAAAGGATACGGTAAATCAAGACCCATAGCTAGTAATGACGATGAAGTAGACGGAAGAGCGCTTAATCGTAGGGTTGAGTTTAAAATCCTTAACCCATGATTAAGTCAGTAAAACGGTGTATTTTTATCACCGAATGAACGTAGTTCCCTACAAACAACAGACTGGTAGCAAGAAAGAGCAAGTAGCGCAGATGTTCAATAACATTAGCAAGCGCTATGATTTTTTAAACCATTTTTTGAGTCTGGGTATTGATGTTTCCTGGCGAAAGAAGGCCATTGAAATGTTAGCCCCATATGCTCCCAACACTATTCTGGATATTGCCACTGGCACTGGTGATTTTGCCTTTCAAGCGATGAAGCTAAATCCGGAAAAGATCATTGGAGTCGATATCTCT
>JANQPK010000390.1 GCA_028289505.1 Cyclobacteriaceae bacterium | reverse complement strand
GTTGGCAGTTACTTGAAAGTTGTATTTTGGGAGTTGGCATTTACTAGCCAAAGGCTAGTACGGATTTAACTTCCGCTTATTTCGGCCCTTATACTTCTTCAATTTGGGATTGAGTTCTCCGTACTTGCGATTCTGCTTGATGGGTAATGGTTGACCACGATATTCATTGCCATAATGAATGTGCTTAATTTGAGTATGACAAGCTTTTAGGGGACAGCGTGGAATATCTGGATATCGTATGCTCACTCCAATTTTAATGGAGAATGCATTCATATTATAGTTGGCGGTTTCCACACCACTCTTTTCCAGGCTGCGAATTTCGTAGGAAGGCTTAATCACAACCCTAAAATATTCCGATAGTACCTTTTCTACCGAAACCCCCAGATTGATAAACATACTGTTGCTCACTGAATCACGGTTAAACCCATTACCCAGTTTCATACTGCCAAATTGCACTTCAGGAACCAGCATATAATCCCAATACTGGTACACTTCCGCCCCTATGTTCCCGTAGAATTTGGTGAACATGGTTTTATTATCATTGATAATTCCTTGATCAATGCCAATTTGCTCATCCTTGAAGGAGTGGAATTCCAATTCTGCTCCACCGCCTATGCGGAACCATTTGTAATGGAAATTTAAGGTGCCACTTATGGGAATTCCGGTACCAATGAAATCCCTGGAAACTCCTGAAGTATCCGCTATCATGGCAGAATCGGCAGACTTTAGGTTGTAATAGGTCCTGCTGTAGCCTATGGTAGGTGTAAAGGTGAACATATTGAGGATTCTTCTTAATCCGTAATTAGGGTTGAATCTCTTATTCCTGAATGGACTACGATCCCCCACTGGTTTTTTGGTACTGGTAGGTTCTGGTTCTGCTTGTATCGTTCTGGTATCGATCACCTCATCATCGGCGGAGGGCAATGAAGGAACGCTGTCGTTTTGAGCAAATGCCTGGTTGGTGGTGAAGGTCAGCAGCAACAAAAAAAGGCTATATCTAAAAAAATCCACTGTCATACACTCCTTAATAACAGACAAAACAACAGTTTTCGTATCACTTTACCTCAAAGGTGGTGACAAAATTTCTAAATGATCCCACATCGGACAATCTCAACTGTTCTCCAATACTGTTTATTTTCTGATACTCTACATGGGAAACCCTGCGCGTATTGGTTATTTCCTCCCCTTCGGGCAAGAAGAAAGTCTCCAAAAATCGAATCAGTATGTAGGAGGAGTTCATAAACATGGTAAAAGGATTGCTGGTAGCATACTGGCTTTGCTGTGATTGATGCGATAGCGCTATCTCCGGAACCACCGTTTTTAGGATGTTTTTAAGGGCCTGAAAAAAATGTTGTTCCCAGTATTGAAACCGGTTTTGCAATAGGATTACCATTTTAACCACCGGGTCATGCTTTAAAAAAAAACCTCCTTTCGAAAATCTACGGGCTTTCTTGTTTATTGATAATTCCTCAAATAGGCTAGTAGTGCCATCCACCTTTGCCAAGGCTACTGATGGCGTCAATAAAACTCCAGAAAGAAAGTCATGTAAGCTGATATTCCTTAGCTCCGTTTCTTCCTTGGTAAATGACTGGTGCAGTTGATGCACAATGTGCTTTACCTCCGGAATATCAAGTAATTGGCCAACTTCGTTCTCGGTAAGCATTGAGGGCAGTTTTCAAAGGGTGAAATTTAAAGAAATCGGCCCTGTGAAAAGAGCAAATTTAACCCTTGATGGTACTTCTGTAATTGTCTGGGAAAACCTGCATCCCAAATAGCAGCACTAGCCCGGGTCCCCTTCGTTCATTACCAGCAATGGATACTCTGTATGTGAGGCCATTTCTCGGGTGAAATGCTTTTGAATCAGTTGACCAGTATCTCGGGCTATCATGGCCACCAGTCCCGTATCTCGGTTTTTATCAAGATAGTACTTAATGCCGCCCAAAACGCTTTTACTGAAAATAGTGTACCACTCAGTAGGCACCTCGGGTCTAAAATGTGAGACCAGTGCGCTACGCTCCATCCTTTTTGAATCATCAATATCCGTATTCTCAGGTCTCACACTGATTACCCTTAACTTGGGTTCTTCGATCAGCAATGCTAATTCCTTCAGAATATCCAAAGCGGATTCATCCTTTAATTCGTGAAGGTCCGTGGCCAACACCACCCGGTTTCTCCCTACCTTTAAAAAGTTCTTAAACCTTGCTACCTCCGGAATCACCAGTACCGGAATCTGAACATTGGCCAATATCTGTACCGTATTACTGCCGATCAGGATTCTTTTCAAACCGCTGGCCCCTTTAGTACCCATTACCATCAGGTCAGGTTGATATTCCCCGATTAATTCGGTAAGTGAGCTGACAAAATTTCCACTAACCATAGCCGCATCGGCCTGAACCTCTGAACCAATGAAGTTTTGTAAATTTGATATGGCTTGCTTTATCTCACGATGAATTGCTTCCCTGTCGTCACCATCGTTCATCACATTCACCACAATTAGACGGGCGGCGGTCCTTTTACAGATTTCCCCGGCAAACCACAGTGCATTTTTTGATACCTCTGAGAAATCAATGGGAGCAATTACAGTTTTCATGTTTGTTGTTGGTAAAAATAAAAATCTAACATAGTGAGATAATCCATTTTTTTCCAGCATTAAATGGAAGATCTGCTACAGCTGTACCACAAACTTTCATCTTGCCACCGATGACCTCCAAATCATGACAACTTTTGACATTCATTTACTCCAGAATGACACATACCCTTTAGGGTAATACTAGATTTGTTTCCGATGTTTGATCTTGACAAATGGGAAGAGATATTCAGTACGCTTCAAAAGAACAAACTGCGTACGGCTCTTACGGCCTTCGGTGTATTCTGGGGTATCCTGATGTTGATCATCCTGCTGGGAGCCGGTCAAGGCCTGCAGAACGGTGTAGCAAAAAGTATGTTGTTGGATGCCACCAATAGCATCTGGTTCTTTACCGGCAGAACCTCTATCCCTTACAAAGGGATGCCCCCTGGCAGGGCACTGCAATTTACCGAAGAAGACCTACAAGCCTTAAGAGATAATATTGAAGGTATTGAAATCATGAGCCCGGAAAATTGGTTGCAAGGCAACTACCTGGCCTCTTATAACGGTACCGCCAGCCCTTTTGTGGTATACGGCGCTAATCAGGATTATTTCCCGATCAAAGTAACCTTTAAATACATCAATGGTCGTCCCATTAACCTCAATGATAACATGGAGGGCCGGAAAGTATGCAATATTGGGGATCGGGTCAGTGAAGTACTGTTTGGCAATGAGGATCCCATCGGCAAGTATATCAGGGTGAAGGATGTACATTTCAAAGTAGTGGGTGTTTTTCACTTTGAAGGGAATGCCTTCAACCAGGGTGAACGCATCTACATCCCCTTCAAGACTTTCCAGAAAACCTTTAATCCCGGTGGACCGGTGACACTGTTCGCAGTAGGAACCGATCAATCTGTTATTACTGGTAAGGAGCTGGAGCAACGCATTTTGAAGTTTTTAGCACAACGGCATATTGTGCATCCGGACGACAATCAAGCCTTCTGGACCCACAACCAGGAAGACCAATACAAACAAGTGATGGGGTTGATGACTGGGATCAAAAGCTTTGTATGGGTAATTGGGGTGCTCACACTGTTTGCGGGAATCATTTCCATAAGCAATATCATGATCATTGTGGTCAAAGATCGTACCCGGGAAATTGGTATCAGAAAAGCGGTTGGCGCCACCCCTGGTTCAATTGTTAGTCTTATTCTACAGGAAGCCATCTTTATCACAGGAGTGGCTGGCTATCTGGGACTGTTAAGTGGTATCCTCACCCTGGAAGGCGTAAATCACTTGTTGGAGATGGCTGGTGCTGATATAGAGTTTTTTTCCCAGCCAGAGGTAAATCTGAACGTTGCTATTAGCGCTACTCTGGTATTGATATTCGCTGGAGCACTGGCTGGATTAGTACCGGCAATCAGGGCTTCCAGAATTAAACCTGTAGCCGCACTAAAAGACCAATAAGCATGTTTGATCTGGATAAATGGCAAGAGATCTACTACAGCCTTAAAAAGCATAAGCTAAGAACCATTCTGACTGCTTTCGGGGTATTTTGGGGCATTTTTATGCTGGTGGTTTTGATGGGCGCAGGCAATGGGTTACGCAACGGGGTAATGCAAGGTTTTGATATCGCTAAAAATGCGGTTTTCGTTTGGACCGAACAAACCAGTTTACCCTATCAGGGCCTACAGCCCGGGCGACAGATCACTTTAGATAATGGCGATTTTCGTGCTATCAGGTCAAACATAAAGGAAATTGAAGTAATTGCTCCTCGAAATTTTTTGAGTGGTGATTTCATGGTGGTAAGGGGCGACCGCAGTGTTTCCTTCCAGGTATACGGCGACTATCCTCAGTACGTCCATGTAAAACCCATGATCATTACCAGCGGGCGATTTATTAATGCACACGATATTAAAGATCGGCGCAAAATTGCGGTGATTGGCTCGCAGGTTAAGAGTCGTTTGTATCAACCAGATGAAGATCCTATTAACACCTATATCAAGATCAAGGGAGTTCCTTTTAAGGTGGTGGGCACCTTCGATAGTCCACTGCAGTCAGATGATGCTATCCAAGATATTCAAACCATCTATCTGCCCAATACCACCATGCAACTGGCTTTCAATCAAGGGGAAGACCTGGGATGGTTTGGTTTTATTCCAAAGGCTGGAGTGCCTGCGGCGGTGGTGGAGGATAAGGTCAAGGCCCTTTTGGCTCAAAGGCACAAGATCCATCCGGATGACCGGTCCGCACTTGGCTCTTTTAATGTGGAAAAAGAATTTCAGGAAGTACAAGGGCTATTTGCCGGCATCAAAGCGGTGAGCTGGTTGGTCAGTATCATGACCATTATTGCCGGTGTGGTAGGTGTGGGTAATATTATGCTGATCATCGTAAAAGAGCGGACCAAAGAATTCGGGGTGCGCAAATCGGTGGGTGCCCCCCCCTGGTCCATTGTAAGCATGATCATTCTGGAGTCATTAGTGCTCACTGGGGTAGCGGGATACCTGGGTTTGCTGTCAGGTGTTGGGTTTGTTGAACTGATCAACTATGCGCTGATTGAGTTCGATGCCCAGAGTGATTTCTTTGCTAACCCTGAAATTGACTTCAAGGTGAGTGTCACCGCGCTGATAGTACTGGTTTTGGCCGGCACCCTGGCTGGAATAGTTCCGGCACGGAAGGCGGCCAGTACCAATCCGGTAGTGGCACTTCGAGATGAATGAATGATCTAATATCTAATAAGTAATATCTACAATCTTACAGCTAATTGTGAGGGCGCTACATTAGATCTTAGACTTCAGATTTTAAATGATAGATGTTAGTTATGAGTTGTTAAATATTAGATCAGGATTCATGTTCATAAATGCACACTTTTTTATCCGATATCGGACATATTCTGTGTACTATGAAGAATATATATTTTATAAATAATTGATTATCAATATATTATATAGGTGGCATGATTATAGGAAACCTTATTAACTGAAAGATCATCTAATCACTAGCAGCAAACATGAAAAAGAAATATATCATCATCACCGTTCTATGCCTGGTAGCTTTATCAGGTGGTGCTGGCTTTTACATGAGCCAATCCGAGCCGGAGACCATAGCCACCGAGACGGAACAACCGGAATTGGTAGATATCATGAAGAAAACCACCGCCACTGGTAGCATCGTGCCCCGCAAAGAAATTGATATCAAATCCCAGGTTTCTGGTGTAGTGGAGACCCTATTTGTAGAACCAGGGGAGACTGTAGAAAAAGGTCAACTGTTAGCCAAGATTCGTATTATCCCCAACATGGTGGAGTTGAACGACGCACAGACCGAACTTAAATCAGCACACATCAATTACGATAACGCCAAAATAGAGAAGGACCGGCAAGAAGCGCTCTATCGGGATCAGATAATCTCTGAGGTTGAGTATAACCGGTTTTTGTTGGATTATAACCTGAACAAGGAACGCCTGCAAGCTGCCGAGAATAAGGTGCAATTGATCAAAGAGGGTGCTTCGCGTAGTTCAGGACAAACTACCAATTTAGTGAAGGCCACCGCCCAAGGAATGATTTTGGATGTTCCAGTTAGAG
>JANQPK010000389.1 GCA_028289505.1 Cyclobacteriaceae bacterium | reverse complement strand
TTAGTTTGCCCATTTCCAGGGCGATATCCTTGGTGGATTTCAGGATTAGGTGCTGTTCTACACCCTCCTTTTTAATTTTAGAGGTGGATTTTTGTTCCGGGGTAAAATCTGCTACTGCAGCTGCAAAAATGGCTATCTGACAATCAGGGTAGTATTTGGCCACTGCGTCATACATATCCTGAGCATTAACAACCTCTATTAGCTCCACAGTGGAGTGATTTAAGGTAAGGGAAGTTGGCCCGCTGACCAGGATCACTGAAGCTCCCAGCTCCGAAAGTGACTCCGCCAAGGCAAACCCCATTTTGCCGCTGCTACGGTTACCAATGTACCTAACCGGATCGATCTCTTCCTGAGTAGGTCCTGCAGTAACCAATGCGTTAACCCCAGTCAATGGTAAACCGCTACTAAAATGATCCTCCAGGATCTCAACAATCTCTTCTGGCTCTGCCATGCGCCCCGAACCCACCAAGCCACTGGCTAGTTCTCCAAAGCGAGCAGCAATTACATGATTTCCAAATTGACTGAATCTTTGTAGATTTTCCTGGGTACTGGGATGCTGGTACATATCCAGGTCCATGGCTGGTGCCCAAAAAACGGGACATTTTGCCGATAAATAGACTGCGGTTAGCAGATTATCACAGATGCCAGTACTGCATTTTGCCATGGTATTGGCACTGGCAGGGGCAATAATCATCAGGTCAGCCCATAAGCCAAGATCTACATGATTGTTCCATACTTCACCCTCTTTATTAGTAAAACTGATCAAAACCTCCCTTTTCGATACCGTTGAAAGGGTAAGAGGGGTAATAAACTCGGTGGCAGCGTCGGTCATTACGACCTGAACTTCAGCTCCTGCTTTTACCAGTAAACGCACTAAAGTGGCTGATTTATAAGCCGCAATGCTGCCACTAACTCCAAGCAGGATCTTTTTGCCAGCTAGCATGGGCGGATGCGCTCTAGTCGAGGGAAGTATCTTCCTCCTCTTCCGGCATGCGGAACCTTATTTCTTCATTCAAAAACTCTTCGGTAGCCACTGCAGTGGGTTTGGGCATTCTTTCGTAAAACTTGGAGATTTCTATTTGTTCCCTATTCTCGAATACCTCTTCCAGGTTATCCACAGTAGAGGCGAATTCAGCTAATTTGCTGCTCAATTCTTCTCTAACTTTGGTAGAAAGTTGTCGGGCTCTTTTTGAGATGATGGCAACCGACTGGTATACGTTTCCAGTGGGCTCTGCAATGTTCTCTACATCACGGGTAATGATTGATGCTTTTGACATATCAATTATTATTTGATTCTAATATTCTATTGTTGGATTGAAACTCATTCATCCATTTAAGGCAATCCTTGTTAATGCGAGTAGCTTCTTTTGCAAATTTACTATCTGCATAGTTCTGAATGAAATAATCGTAAATTTCTATTGCTTTTTCGTAGCGCTCCTTCTGTTTTGAGGAGATTGATTTTTTTGCGTAAATGTATTGCGATTCCAATTTAAGAAAATTCACTTCTTCATTGTACTGGCTATCCGGGAAGTCCTTGCTAAAGTTCTCAAAAGCTATTACTGCAGAATTATGTTGTGCCAGTTTCTTGTACAAAATAGCATTCTTATAGGCCTTAGATTCCAGCTTACGTTGTAATTCATTAATAGTTGCAGTGGCCTGTCCGGTGTATTGGGTATCTGGATACAGATTAAGAAATTGCTGCATGGCACCAATAGCTTCAGCGGAACTCGATTGATCCAATTCTTCCACCGGAGAATCTAAAAATAGAGAATAGGCATACATGTACCTGCTTTCCAGGGCAAAATCACTCCTGGAGTAGGTTTCGTAGAAAGTTTTAAAATGAAAGGCACTTTCGACGTAAAGGCTTTGGTGAAAATGACAGTAAGCATAGTAGAAGTTGGCCTGTTCTGATTCAGGCATGCCTCTAATAATAGGCAATATTTCTTCAAAGAGCATACTGGCTTTCACATAATCACCTTTGTCGCCCCGTTCGTAGTATCTTACCGCTGCATCGTATTTCTCTCGCCAATCGGTACTTTTTTGCAGTTGTCTAAATTCACTGCATCCAACCATAATTATCAGCAAAAAAAATATCAAACCCAGTCTTAAGCCTGTAGCATTCCTCATCGGGGTGCAAATATAAAGTCGTTATGTCTAATTAACAATTGAACTGCTTTCTTTAACACCTGTTAACAAATACAAAAATCGCACCTAAATGTCCCAGGATTAGATTATTAGACTATGTTTGTCTTATGGGTGTATTACCTGTCATATCCTATTCCAGATCCAAGAACGAAGGTGAATTGCAAAAAGTTCTGGAATTACAAAAAAGGAATTTCCGAGCGGTACTATCGTCTGAGGAGGCGATAGCTGAGGGCTTCGTAACCGTGGTTCATGATCAGGAGTTGCTCTTTAAAATGCAACAACATTGCCCCCATATACTTGCTATGCTAGGAGAGGATTTAGTAGGTTATGCCCTTGCCATGGTACCCGATTTTCGTAAAGCGATACCCATCCTGGTTCCGCTGTTTGAATTAACCGATAGGCTTCTTCCACAGCGTAATTATCTGGTGATGGGGCAGATATGTATAGATAAACCTCACCGAGGGAAGGGTATTTTTCGAGGGATGTACACCTATTATCGCAATCAGTTGCACCAGCAGTATGACTGCCTGGTAACTGAAGTGTCCGGTGACAACCAGAGATCACTCAATGCCCATCTGCATCTTGGTTTTGAGCAACTTCACCGGCGAGTGGAGGGTAAGGAGGAGTGGATTACACTGGTCTGGAATTGGAACAACTGTTAATCTAAGATCTAACATCTAAGATCTAACATCTATGATTTAAGTTTAAAAAGTCTTCAGAGTCTTCCAGTTTAGTTTTGCCTAAGCTTTTGCAAGTCTTCCGCACTAGGTCCACCGACATCAACTTCCACCGGTTTAATATTTGATGGAAGTGTTGGTTGATCTGGGATTATTGCTGGGGCTCCTGTACTAACTCCCAAAACACTACCACGGGTGGGCCTTTCATTTACACGCCAAGCGAAGTCCTGCAACAAAATGCTTTCAGGTTTTATCTCATGAAACGGTATAAATGAACCATCAGGAGAGAAGAAAGTAATATCACTGAGGTTTTGATCTTTGAATTTTAACCTCATATCACTACAAAGCACTTTGTTCATGCCCATCACCAGGCTATCTTCCTCTTGCAACTCGAAATAGATGCTTTCCCCATTTCCATTTACATCTACTTGGCTCAGTTTGCTTTGCTTAAAAAATGCTACCATTTTTCGCCCCTTTACCTGGTTATAGTACTCTTCTGTGGTTAGTGAAATATAGAATGCATTGGTATCCAAAAACATGCGGTCTATCTTTCCATTGGCCATAATCATGGAAATAGTATCTGCTTCCATTTGATTCTGCTCACTCCACAGTACTGGATCATCATAAAGATACATGAGAGAATCGGCTATTCGGTAGCTCAAAGAGTCTGCTTTACCTTGCAAATCGGGTTTAAATATTCTGACATTATTGAAAGCGAGCAATCTTTCATTGGAGGGTATTGAGTCTTCTATGCTGATAAGGGTATCCGCCGATAGAAAAAGAGTGTCGGTGACAAAATATCGCTTCATCAGTGCATTGCCGTAAACCTTGGTAAGTCCCTGACCTTTCCAATGTCTGCCGAAGTCACCGGTAATAACCAGTTCTTGTTCTTTACTTATAAAGGAAACATTGCCGGTAGCGGTGTAGTATTCTTGGTTCTTATCACCAAAAAGCTCGTCGCCATACAATAAGTAGGAGGGTGTTTCAATGGCCGCTCCTGAGAAATCGGCAACGTTTTCTTGTGTTCTATAAACACCACCTTTGTCAGCGTTAAGCACGGTCCCGTCGCTTCCTGTAATCACTGTGGGGCCCAGAAAATACGCCACCTCTGTTACCGTATTAAACTGCAGGGTGTCTGCTTCCACCAGGTAATCCTGATCTCTCAGCACCACGCTATCTTTAAAGGAAGCATATCGGGCATCTGTGTCGTAGTACCCTTTTTTACTTGTGAGCGTTTTTGCTTCCGTCACCAGCCTGCCGTTTTCATAATAATAGGCTTGGTGTTCCACCATGTCATAGTCCAAGAAGTCGGTAGTCAACGTCATAGATGGGTCTCGATACACCACATTTTCTCTCATTTGGGCCAACTTCTCGTCACCCTGGTAAATCAGCTTTCCTCCGGTTATGGTAATGGAATCGCCTTCTAATATTCGTACCCTACCGAATATTTTTACCAGATTCTGATTCTTAAAAAAGAATGCAGAATCTCCGAATATGCGCGTTTCTTTTTGGGTGAAGAGCACATTGCCGATGACTTTATCGAAACGCACACCATCTTCACTGCCGTTTTCCAAATAATCGGCTCTTTCTAGTTTTATCCGCTCTACATTTTGGGCCGCTAACTCCGTGGTCAACAGGTATGGAACAAACAAACCGATTGAAAGCCAATAAATTAATAACTTAGATCCCAGCTTAAACACGAGACAAATTTATAACATTATTCCAACTCCATAAGTAATAACGTGGTTGGCATGATAAACGATATCAAAGGTTTTATTGAAAATGAGCAACTTCTGGAGCCCCAGAGCAAAGTATTGGTGGCGGTCAGTGGCGGGGTAGACTCCATGGTTCTGGCTTGGCTTCTCAACCAGTTAGCTTTTGATATTGGTATAGCTCATGCTAATTTTCAGTTAAGGGGTACTGAATCTGATACTGATGAGCTGTTTACTAGACGGTTTGCTCAAAACCTGAACCTACCTTTTTATTCAAAGAAGTTTGATACCACCGGTAAAGCCAAAAGTGAAGGTATTTCCACTCAAATGGCTGCCAGGAGACTCAGATATCGATGGTTTGAGGAGCTAAGGACAATACATCATTACCAGGCCATTGCTACGGCCCATCATGCAGATGATGTATTGGAAACACTTTTGTTAAATCTTACCCGTGGTACAGGCATCAGCGGCCTTCACGGAATATTTCCCAGAAAGGACTTTCTGGTAAGACCATTGCTTTTTGCAACCAAGCAGCAGATAGTGGAATTCGCACAAAGTCAGAAACTTGATTGGAGGGAGGACCAGTCAAACCAAAGTGATTACTACCAACGCAATCTGATCCGGAACCAGGTGGTTCCCTTGTTGAAGCAGATCAATCCAAACTTGACCACGACCACCATGAATACCGTTGAGATCCTCAGATCGGTGGAGCGGCAGTACCATAAGTCTTTGGCTCAACTAAGGGAGCAATTTATGATCCATCAAGACCAAACAGTGATGATCCCCAAATTGGAAATTGAACATATGTCAGCACCTCTGTTGTACGATCTGATTCAGGGATTTGGTTTTAATTTAAAACAGTGCAGGTCATTGTTGCAGGATGCGTTCCAACAAAGTGGGAAAATGTTTTTTTCATCCAGTCATGTACTCAATGTGGATCGGGACCAGATTATTATTGCCCCGATTCCTGGAGGTGTGGTGGAGTTGGTGATTGAGGGTTTTGGCAATGGGGTAAGGTTGTTAGGAAATCAAAATTGGCAGCTTACTGAGTATCAGGCCGATGGTTATAAGATTAAGTCAGATCGGTGGGTAGTGGCTTTGGATATGGAGAAAGTCACCTTTCCATTGAAAGTAAGGAGGTGGACTGCAGGAGATAGATTTCGGCCCTTAGGTATGACTGGCTTTAAAAAGATTAGTGATTTTCTGATCGATAACAAGATACCCATGCATTCCAAAACTGATGTTCAGGTGCTGTTATCCAAAGGGCGTATCGCTTGGCTGGTAGGACATCGGATTGATGACCGGTTCAAAATCACAGCAAACACTGACCGGGTTTTAGAAATATTAGTGACCAATACAAAGTAAGCTTCCAAAAATGATCATTCAACTATGAACAATGAGCATTGGAGATTTACCCGTCAGATCGTATCTTAGCCCTCCCTAAATTCATCTCAAACTCAAATTGCAAAACAAATGAAAGTAACTGTGGTTGGAGCAGGTAACGTAGGTGCCACCTGTGCCGACGTCCTAGCATATCGCGAAATAGCCAATGAAGTAATCTTGGTGGACATAAAAGACGGATTGGCGGAAGGCAAGGCCTTAGATGTCTGGCAAAAAGCTCCCATTAATTTGTACGATACCCGTACAGTAGGGGCTACTAATGATTACAGCAAAACTGCTGGTTCAAGTGTGGTGGTGATTACCTCCGGGCTACCTAGAAAACCTGGTATGTCCAGAGACGATTTGATTTCAACCAATGCCGGTATCGTTAAAACTGTGACCGAAAATGTGGTAGCACATTCACCTGACGCCATTATCATTGTAGTATCCAACCCGCTAGATGTGATGACCTATCAGGCACATCTCACTTCTGGACATGATCGGTATCGTGTAATGGGAATGGCCGGTATTTTGGACACGGCACGTTATCGAGCGTTCTTGGCTGAAGCACTTGATGTCAGTCCAAAAGATATTCAGGCGGTACTAATGGGAGGACATGGAGATACCATGGTACCATTACCAAGATATACCACGGTGGCAGGAATACCGGTTACCGAGCTTATCGATTCAGAAAAACTTCAGGCAATTATCGAAAGAACCAAGAAAGGAGGGGGAGAGCTGGTAAAATTGATGGGAACCTCAGCCTGGTACGCACCAGGCTCAGCCGCGGCTCAAATGGTAGAGGCTATAGTAAGGGATCAGAAACGAATATTCCCAGTTTGCATTGAACTTCAGGGTGAATATGGTATCGATAACACCTATCTGGGGGCTCCTGTAGTTCTGGGTAAGAATGGGGTAGAAAAAGTGATCGAACTGGATCTGGATGACGAAGAGAAAGCGTTGCTGGAAATCAGCCGAGGGCATGTTAAGGAGGTAATGGATGTGCTTGACAATATGAGCTAAACCACGGCTTTCACAATCCACTGACTTATATATTCTAGTACCTCCTCTTTGCCATACTCGTTATGGGTTTCATGCCGCATATCGGGCCACAGTTTCAAATGGCTCATTGGCGATGCTAGTTGAGCAAACTCCTCGCTAGCATGGTAGGAGGTAATCTGATCGTCCGTTCCGTGAAAGATAAGCAGGGGTTTGGTAATATTTGAAGCGTATTGTAAGGCATAGTTGCCGTTTCGGGTGGCCTCGGCGAATAAACCTGCTGAGATTTTGAGGTGGACTAAAGGATCTTTTTGATAAGCTTCACCAATGGTGGGGTCCCTCGAGAGAAAGGAACCCTCTAACCCATTTGATTTGGTAAATGCAGGATAAACCTTGGACATAAACCTGGCTAGTTTCAGTTCTGCGTTTGAGGGTTCAAAGCTCAGCTTTAGCCAAGGGGAGCTTAAAACAATACCGTGAATTTCACTGGAGTTGCGTCGCAGCACAAAGTTGCTCACAATATTACCACCCCAGCTATGACCATATAAAAACAAGGGGACATCCAGAAAAGATAGGCGAGCATGTTTCATTAAAGATTCCACATCATCCCAAACATCTCCGCATCTTGCATGACCTCTAGTGCCTCGATTATGACCGTGCCCTCTGAGGTCGATTCCATATAGTGCAATCCCCGATTTATTCAAGTGGTGCGCAAGCTGTTGGTATCGGCCAATGTGCTCTCCCAATCCGTGGATGAGACAAACCAAAGCCAATGGATCCTCTGGAACCCATGCTTTCCCGTACAGGGATTTACCATCTGAGGTAATCAGTTCAAATTCTTTACCTGTCGACAATTTTGCAGTCAGTTGATTATCGCTTAAGATAGCGTTTTTGTGATACTTATTTTTAAATTTGAACCCATATCAGACTATTAACAGTACTGTATCTTGAAGGGAATTCACATTTTTTTTATCTCCCTGTTTTTGATGTTGTGCGTTGGGGGATATTTCCTTTATCAATATTGGAGTGCCTCCCAAAAAATAGGTGTATGGGATTTGGTACCCGAGTCTGCCATTTTGGTTTATGAGAGTACAAAATCAGTTGAAAACTGGAATCAAGTACAAGGTACCGTAGTATGGCAAAATCTTGAACAGATTCCCTATTACTCCGGAATTAGGACTAAAGTTGAACTGCTGGATAGCTTGTCGGGCCAGCAGGGAAAGCTGCATCAGTTACTCCAATCCAAGCCATTTGTCTTTTCTGTACACCGTATATCCAGTCAAGAACTGGGATATGTATTTTACCTGTCACTTGATGACCTTTCGGATATTGATGTAATCGATAAATTGGTTACCCAATACCAGAATCGCGACGATTTCAAGTTTCGTACCCGCTCTTATCAGGATATTATCATTCATGAGGCCGTTAACCAGGAGTATGAAGAGGTTTTTAGCTACGTAATCCATCAAGGACACTTTGTGGGAAGCTTCGCTCCGTTCTTGGTAGAGGATGTTATAAGGAATGTTGGTGAAAAATCAAAAAGTGGCTTTGCCAATTCCAATCCAAAGATGTTTGAAGTAGCCAAACTGGAGAATGATCAGGGTAATATCTACCTCAATGTGCATAAGATACCGGATTTATTGGCAGCATTTACAGATGACAATATTTCACCAGGACTGGATATGTGGGGAAAGTTGGCAGAATCAGCTTTTCTGGACATTAAGTTGACCGATCAGAAGCTATTGTTAAACGGTTTTACATTGACCAATGAAGAGGCTTGGCCATATTTGAAGAGTGTGGGAGGTTTCCAGGGTAATGGTTTCGGTTTAGCATCGGTTTTATCAAACGATGCCGCAGTAGTGCAACATTTGACTTTTTCCGACCCAATTCAATGGCATAGTGGTTTACGATCTTTTTGGACTCAGCATGATCAACCACAGCTTGAGCGTTGGCAAAGGTTAAAACAGGATCTAGACTGGGACCCGATGACCATAATTGCACTGCAACAACGCGAATTGGGGGTGGCTATTATGGGAACTTTGGAAGATGAAGTCCCTGACAAACTAGTGTATCTGTATGGTGATGAGTTGGAGCCAATATTAGAACAACTTCAATTAGTAGCAAAGCACGCTGCAAAGGCTGAAGGGTTGGAGGTATACCAAGAGCCCTTTGCTGAAAAGCAGATCACTCAAATTAACCTGGTGGATTTTCCGGCCGCACTTTGGGGTAAAATGTTCAAGGGGTTTGAACAATGCTTTTTCATGCCAGTCCAGAATTTCATCGTGATCTCTTCAAGCATTTCAGGATTGAAACAATTATGGCGATCCATTGATGCCGAGGAAACC
>JANQPK010000376.1 GCA_028289505.1 Cyclobacteriaceae bacterium | reverse complement strand
ATCTAAGGGGTTACTTGCGTAATCGCTTTACTGGAAAATCAACCGTATTCTTGAATACTGAGCTACGATGGGAGCTATCGGAATTTCGGACCTCTTGGTTTCCTATCCGATTTGGTTTAAGTGGTTTCTATGACACTGGGCGTGTGTACTCTGAATTTGATCTAACTAATAATTGGCATCAAGGTTATGGAGGTGGAATCTATTTTATACCTGTGAAGGAGGAGTTCTCACTGAATTTATCTTTAGCATACTCCGAAGAGGAATCAAGCCTACTATTACTAAGTATTGGCAAGATATTTTAACATGAAGCCAGGAACAAAGGCTCTAACAAACTCAAAGGTATCGGAAACTTACGCGCTCATCACCATTGTAAGTCGCCAACTTTAGCCGCTATCAGAAACTACCTGGATGATTAGTTTGCGATAATGATGATGGTTATCGAGCCAACCGAACCCGAAAATTACAATTCCGGTTGCTTAAATATCAGAATTATTAGATATACACCCACCCATTCTATAGATGCGACGAGCTAAGTAATTATTTGATATACAGATATATATGATCTATATCATCAAATAAGATAGCTAGCTGTGATCGTTGTCATTACTAAATAGGATGATTTGCTTTTTCTTTAGTGCTTAGTCTAAGCTTGATGAGACTCTCAGATGAACAGCAGTATTTCCGGGAAATGAACAAAAAGTTTCCCGGGTACTCATGAATTCAAGTAGGGATTCTCAAACTTCAATGCCTTGGGCAAAATATGCCAGGTAGCCCGTGATATATTTTACGCACTTATGACCTGAAATGAAGCACTATGAAAACACTAATCATTGGGGCAGGACCTCTTGGTAGTTTGTACAGTTATTGGCTCCACATCGCTGCTAAGGATATCACCCTACTAGCCCGGGGCAAGCATTTTGATTTTCTTAAGAACAATGGATTAGTACTTGTAGACGAATTTACCCAGGAGAAAACGGTGGAAAGGGTCAATGTGATTGACCAATTACATGAGGATGATGAGTATGATTTGGTAATTGTTTTGATGCGAAAGAATAGCATACAGAAGCTTCTCCCAGACCTTGGTAGGCATAAAAAATTTCACAACATCCTTTTCTTGGGTAACAATATGGCAGGATTTGAAGAGTACCTGCAACACTTGCCCAAGAATAAGATATTTTTTGGCTTCCCCGGTGCTGGGGGATCAAGGATTGATCATGTAGTCCATTATGTTGACAGGGAAAAACCAAACGGATCACGAATGCAGACCACTATTGGGGAAATTGATGGCATAACAAAGGATCGAACGCGTCAAGTGAAGGCATTTTTTGAATCGTCAGGCTTACAAGTAAGAATTGTCGACGATATTGACAGCTGGTTAAAGTATCATGTTGCCTTCATACTGCCCTTGGCTGGGGCACTCCTGCAGAGTGGAGACAACTATAAACTAGGGAATGACCAGGGAACCATAGCCGACTACATCAAGGCAGTAAGAGAGTGTGGCAGGGTTTTGAGAACCCACGGGTATCGAAAAAGTTATAACCTGAAATTTGAGTTGTTTTACTGGCTTCCCATATGGTTATTGACCAAAATCCTTCGCCAGGTCTTCAACTCAAAATTTGCTGAGGTGGCCATGATGATGCACGTTAATGCAGCTACAGATGAGATGGCCGAATTGGCCAAAGAGTTAATAGCCTTACAAAGGCAAAGTGGAGTGCCCACCCCCTATTTCGAAAAGTTGATGCTCCAGATACTACCTGCGAAGGTGGAAGTGGGAATAAATAAAGGTTTGAACTAAATATTCTATTTAAACAACAACAACTATGAACGACGAACATCCAAATCTTGCCATTCTACAGCGGTTTGACCCATCTAACATGGCTGCAGCCTCAGACGTTATAGCTGAGGACGCTGTATTTCATTATTTCAACCCCAAATTGCCTGACTTGCAAGGAGACTTCATTGGCCCAGCTGGGTTTAGAGCCTTTTTCGAAGAAATTGGAAAGCTTACCAAAGGCACTTTCAAGGTTAACCCATTATTTGCTTCGGCGGTCGGGGATGAGCTTGTATTCGTGCACTCAAAAAATACATTGGTGCTGGAAAATCAAAAAATCGAAACTGATGTTGTAATCGTCTTCCGGATCCTCCATGGTAAAATCAGTGAGGTATGGGATATTCCTTCTGTCTATACACCCAAACAGATTGACTTAAGCGCCCGATAATGAGAACTTGCAAGCAAATGTTCTTGATTTACCTTCTGATACTGATTGGCTTTGGAGTAGAGGCAACAAACAAGGACAAAATAAAGGGAAATAGGGTGATTTCTGATCCCATAGAGGATAATGTCTATATTGCCGGGAGCAGGGTGACAATTGATGCAGTGATTGGCGGTGATTTAACTGCTGCTGGCTGGACCATTAGAGTAAATGACTCGGTTCAGGAGGACCTTTTATTAGCAGGCGGGGATATCCATATAAATGGCGTCATAGGTGATGATGCAAAAGTTGCGGGCAGAGATATCAGAGTGTCCAGAAATGTTCATGGGGACCTAATCGTGTCCGGGGCCTCAGTTCAAATCGACAAGGATGTGGAGATTGACAAGAACCTGATAATATTTGCCGGTGAAGTCCTTATCAGTGGTACAGTAAAAGGTAATATTAATGTCAGTGGTGGTATAGTAACCTTCGACGGAACCGCATTGCAAGAACTGGGTATCCAAGCCGATGAGCTAATTATGAATGGGAGTATACACGGTCCTGCCACCTTTGTGGGTAGTGAGGTTGAAATAGGAGAGGACATGGAATTTAAGGACGATGTAAGCTATTGGAGGGAGCAAGGAGAGTTGGACCTTACATCCTTTGCGAAAGGGGCGGTGATCTTTGATGAAGAGCTAGATCCAGACAAGAAGGATACCGGAAAGAGTTTTTTTGGTTTGGGTCGAATTACATTTTGGTTACTGTACGGCCTATCCGTTGCCTTGGTTATGTTGGTTTTGGTGACCTTATTCAATAAGACATTCCAAAAGTCAGGCGAACAGATCAATCATCCATTCATTAGGAATTTCGGCTACGGAATCCTTTACTTTTTTGGACTCCTGGTAATCACCCTTCTTAGCTTCTTGCTGGTAATTGGTATACCTATTGGTCTGGTAACCCTAATCATATTGGCCTTTAGCTTGCTATTTGCAAATGCGATTAGCTCAATGGTTATTGCCCATGGTCTGAATATCCGATATGAAAAGAACTGGGGTAAATGACAAATTATGTTAGTAGCATTGCTCAGTTATTTGCTGCTGAAGCTGGTAAGCCTCATCCCTTTTGTGGGTTGGTTGGTGGTAATGATAATTATCGTTACAGCTTTTGGATCACTGTTCTTGACACATGCTAAATGGAGAAAACAGGCGGTAGATACTGTTTAAAACACTCTAAATGAAACAATAGGCTGTACTATTGACCCCAACGAGATTAGCCTGAATACATATAAGCCCAGCTAAGCTGGTAGGGTTAGATATTGAATGAGACATGGTATAGAAACGCAGTAACCACAATACAAAAAAAGAAACACTAAGGCCACAAAAAATAGCATCAACATGAAATACAATACCATAGTCATTGGTGGAGGCTTAGCCGGATTAACTGCAGGAGCTACGCTTTCAAAATTCGGTAAAAAAGTTCTTTTACTAGAACAGCACCATAAGCCTGGTGGCTGTGCAACCACTTTTAAGCGAGGTGATTTTATCATGGAGGTTGGCCTTCATGAAATGAGTGGCATGATTGAGAATGGTAACATCAGGAGGATTTTCAAAATGCTGGAAGTGGATAGGCAGGTT
>JANQPK010000347.1 GCA_028289505.1 Cyclobacteriaceae bacterium | reverse complement strand
CGAACCAAACTTTTCGAACGCCTTTCTCCGAAAAAGTCATGGGAAGGGAGTGCTGGCGGTGCAATATTGACGTTCTTGGTGATCCTTATTGGGTCCCATTGGGCTGATTCCCTGAGACTATGGGAGTGGGTGGTGATTGGATTACTAGTGGTAGTAGCAGGTACCCTAGGGGATCTTGTAGAATCCCAGCTTAAGAGAAGTTTAGCGATAAAAGATTCCGGGCATAGTATACCTGGACACGGGGGATTTTTGGATAGGTTCGACGGATTGTTGATTTCTACCCCATTTGTAGCGGCGTTTCTTAATTGGATTGCCAGCTAAAAGGGGTTACTTTTTAGTCAAAATAATTAGATTGCATCCATCATAAACAACATATTCAAACATGGCCTACATTGAACCGGCTCCTATAAAGGATCGGGAAAATCCCTTCGAATCAATGATGTCCAGATTCCATATTGCCTCACAGGCATTGGGTCTTGATGATGAAGTGTATAACGTTCTTAAATCACCCGCAAAACAGGTCCAAGTTTCACTCCCTATTACCATGGATGATGGTTCCATCCAGGTTTTTGATGGATTCAGAGTGATTCATTCCAATATTTTGGGCCCCTCCAAGGGTGGAATTCGATATGATGTGAGTGTTCATATGGACGAAGTCAAGGCGCTGGCTGCCTGGATGACCTGGAAATGTGCAGTAGTGGATATACCCTATGGTGGTGCCAAAGGTGGGATTAAATGCAATCCCAGACAGATGTCCTCCGGAGAAATTGAACGACTCACCAGAGCCTACACCTTTGCTATGGCTGAGATCTTTGGGCCAGATCGTGATATTCCGGCACCCGATATGGGGACCGGACCCCGTGAAATGGCTTGGTTGATGGACGCTTACTCCAGAGTTCAGGGTAGAACCGTTAGTAGTGTAGTTACCGGAAAACCCTTAGTATTGGGAGGATCGCTTGGACGAGCAGAGGCCACTGGGCGTGGTGTGATGGTATCTACTTTGTCGGCGATGGAAAAACTAAGGATTAACCCCTATCAGTCCAGTATAGCAGTACAAGGATTTGGAAATGTAGGTTCATACGCCAGTCTACTGCTGGAAGAAAGAGGTTGTCGGGTAGTGGCTATCAGTGATCTTTCCGGTGCCTATTATAACGAAAAAGGTATCCCCATTGAAAAAGCGATCGAGTTTCGTGATAGCAACAATGGTAACCTCGAGGGATTCGAAGAAGCTGAAAAAATTTCCGGAGATGATCTTCTTACCCTCAAAGTTGATGTACTAGTACCTGCGGCTACCGAAGACGTTATCACTACCGAGAACGCAGCCAGTATCAATGCCCGTCTGATCGTTGAAGGTGCTAACGGCCCCACTTCGGCCAAAGCGGATAATATCATCAATGAAAAAGGCATCATGGTAGCCCCGGATATACTGGCTAACGCCGGAGGGGTAACGGTCTCCTATTTTGAATGGGTCCAGAATCGACTAGGATACAAGTGGTCTGCAGAACGTGTCAATCGAAGATCGGATCGGATTATGAAAGATGCTTTTGACCGAGTTTATCAAACATCCGTAGAATACAAAGTTAGCATGCGTATCGCTGCCTACATTGTGGCCATTGACAAAGTAAGTAAGACCTATAAATTCAGGGGAGGATTCTAATCCAATTGTAATGACCATTCACAAGGAGGGTTATGGAACATTAGTTATTGCAGGACTAATTCTGGTAGCTCTTAATATAATGCTCCACCAATACGCATGGGTTCCAGCTCCTTGGGACCTAATCATCAGTGTGCTAAGTGGATTATTCTATCTGCTGATTCTTCAATTTTTCAGAAGTCCCAATGTTAATACTGACCTGGATCCCAATCTAGTTTATGCTCCTGCAGATGGCAAAGTTGTGGTAATTGAGCAAACCTTAGAGCAGGAGTACTTCAACCAGAAGCGAATGCAAGTCAGTATTTTTATGTCGCCCCTTGATGTACATGTAAATCGAAATCCAGTTTCAGGTAAAGTTAAAATGTATAATTATCATGCCGGCAAGTATCTGGTGGCATGGCATCCTAAATCCAGTACGGAAAATGAGCGTACTACTTTAGTAGTCGAAAATGCTGCGGGAATTGATATTTTAATCCGGCAAATTGCCGGTGCAGTAGCTAGGAGAATCAAGTGTTATGTGGAAGAGGGCGACCCGGTGGTACAGGGACAAGAATTTGGATTTATCAGGTTTGGATCAAGGGTAGACTTATTCCTGCCCCAAGAGGCAAAAATAAAGGTATCAATAGGGCAACACACCAAAGCCGGCAAAACCATTATTGCAGAAATATGAGTAAAGAAGATCAATTCCGGGCGGAGATTGAGTCTGGTTACAATTTTAAGGGAGAGGCTATCCTGCTGGGTACAGCAATGTTGGATGCAAAATCAATACACCAACTTCCAGTAAAGATGCCACTAAAGACATTCAACCGCCACGGCTTAATCTCAGGTGCTACCGGAACTGGTAAAACCAAGACACTTCAGGTTATTGCGGAATCCCTTTCGGAAAAAGGTGTCCCGGTGCTACTGATGGATATCAAAGGAGATCTTAGTGGACTATCGCAACCTGGAAACCCCCACCCCAAGATCGATGAACGTCATGAAAAGATAGGTGCTCCCTGGCAGGCACTTTCATTTCCCGTTGAGTTACTTAGCATATCCGAGGCCCCGGGAGTTAGACTGAGAGCTACGGTATCAGAATTCGGACCAGTGCTTTTGGGGAAAATTCTGGGGTTGAATGATATTCAATCCGGGGTCATATCACTGGTATTTAAGTACTGTGATGATCATCAACTTCCCTTGCTGGACCTAAAAGATTTGAGGACAGCGCTGCGATATTTATCCAATGAAGGCAAGGAGGATATAGAAAAGGAATACGGTCGTATCAGTGGAGCATCGGTTGGTGCCATCATGAGGAAAATAGTCGAGGTAGAAGAGCAAGGGGCGGAACTGTTTTTCGGCGAACCATCATTCGATGTATTTGACCTGATGGAACAAAAAGATGGAAAAGGGAACTTGAATATTCTTAGATTAATGGATATCCAAGACAGACCAAAGATGTTTTCCACCTTCATGCTTTGTCTGCTGGCGGAGATATACGAAACATTTCCCGAGCAGGGCGATTCCGATAGACCTGAGCTAGTGATCTTCATTGATGAAGCCCACTTGATTTTTAAGGAGGCCAGTAAGGCGCTGCTGAGTCAACTAGAGACCATCATTAAATTGATCCGATCTAAAGGAGTAGGTATTTTTTTCGTAACCCAGTCTCCGGCAGACATTCCGGCGGAAGTTTTGGGTCAATTAGGCATGAAAGTCCAGCATGCCCTCAGAGCTTTCACCGCTCGCGATCGTAAAGCAATAAAGCTTGCAGCTGAGAATTATCCTATTTCAAAGTTCTACGATACGGCAGAAGAATTAACCAGGCTTGGTATAGGCGAAGCCTTGGTTACAGTGCTTAACGAAAAGGGAATCCCAACTCCATTATCGCATACTTTGTTGAGGGCACCCTTCAGCCGTATGGATACTATTAGCGATACAGAATTTAAACAAGTACTGAGGCGGTCGGTCTTAAAGAAAAAATATAACGAAGAAATAGACCGGGTAAGCGCCTATGAAAAACTGACCAA
>JANQPK010000343.1 GCA_028289505.1 Cyclobacteriaceae bacterium | reverse complement strand
CGAATTCGGGCAACAATATCAACCCGATCGGCTGGGTTTGGCACAGTGGATGGTAAGTGACAGTAATCCGCTAACCGCTAGAGTGTTGGTCAATAGATTATGGGAACAATTATTCGGTATCGGTATCGTGGAGACTGTGGAAGATTTTGGGACTCAAGGGTCCTCACCATCCCATCCGGAGCTTTTAGACTATCTGGCCAGGCGTATGCTTGATTATCATCAATGGAGCGTGAAAAGTATGTTGAAAGAAATAGTGATGTCTTCAACCTACCGTCAGTCTTCGAGATTTACTCCTGAGGGTTTGGAAAAGGATCCTTATAACCGGTTATTGTCCAGGGGCCCCCGATTCAGGTTGTCGGCTGAGCAGATCCGTGACCAGGCACTAGCAGTAAGCGGCTTGCTAGTAAAAAAGGTTGGTGGTGAGAGCGCAATGCCACTACAGCCAGATGGTATTTGGAATGTGGTCTACAGCAATCACAAATGGGAAACTAAACCAGAAGATAAGTACCGGAGAGGGCTTTATACTTTTTGGCGGAGAACTACTCCATATCCTTCCATGGTTAGTTTTGACAGTCCTAGCAGAGAGTTTTGTGTTTCCAGGAGGGTTCGTACTAATACCCCACTACAAGCGCTTATCACCTTAAATGATCCTGTTTATCTGGAAGCATCTATAGCATTCGCTGAGCGCATGGTAGAAAATGAACCGAATAATATCGAAGGAGCCATTCGCAGCGGTATCAAGCTTGCTTTGAGCAAAGATCCGGATCAGCAGACTCTGGATGTACTAACGGACCTTTACCACAGTGCCAATACTGAGATTAAAGGTGAGCTGATATCAGCTGAAACCACTAGTGAGGTTAGGTTAAATGCTATGGCGGTGGTCGCCAATGCGATTATGAATTTGGATGAATTTGTTACCAAAGAATAGCCAAGAGATGAAGATCCAGGAGGAAATGAAATTGATGCAGGCTGAGTTTTCCACCAGAAGACATTTCTTAAGGACATGTTCCATGGGGCTTGGTGCTTTAGCCATGAATTCTCTTACAGGTTTTAAAGCTTTTGGCAATAACACAAATCCAAGTGCTGCACTATCTAGTTTTCCACATTTTGCTCCAAAGGCTAAAAGAGTCATTTACCTGCATATGGCGGGATCCCCCTCCCAACTAGAATTGTTCGATTACAAGCCAGAGCTGGAAAGACTCCATCAACAGCTCTGTCCACAGTCTTTATTAGAGGGTAAGCGTTTTGCTTTCATCAATGGAACTCCAAAAATGCTGGGACCCCAGGCAAAATTTGCCCGTCATGGTGAATCGGGGGCCTGGATTTCAGAACTGTTGCCTAAGATGTCAGAAGTAGCCGATGACATATGCTTTTTAAAAGCGATGCATACCGATGAATTCAATCATGCACCGGCACAATTGATGTTGTACACGGGAAGTCCCAGACTGGGACGGCCCAGTATGGGATCTTGGGTAACATGGGGTCTGGGGTCTGAAAATGAAGATCTACCGGGATTTGTAGTGTTCGTTTCTGGAGGCGGTACGCCTAGTGCAGGAAAGAGTGTTTGGGGCAGCGGGTTTCTGCCTACGGTTTATCAGGGAGTCCAATGCCGTTCACATGGAGACCCTGTGCTCTATGTCAACAACCCTAAGGGAGTCAGCCGCAATTTGCGAAAGCAATCTATTGATGCTATAAACAAGATTAACCAGCAGCAATTTGATGAGTTTAAAGATCCGGAAATACTGACCAGGATAAGTCAATATGAGATGGCATTTAAGATGCAAATGTCAGTACCTGAAGCCATGGATATCAGTGATGAACCGGACTACATCCATAAAATGTATGAAACTCAGCCAGGTCAAACCTCTTTTGCCAATAATTGTCTACTGGCCAGAAGACTAGCCGAGCGAGGGGTTAGATTTATACAATTATTTCACTGGGGGTGGGATTCACATGGAGCCGGTGCGGCAGAAGCGCTGAATGTAGGATTCAAACAACGCTGTAAGGAAGTAGATGGTCCAATTCGCGCTTTACTCAAGGATCTAAAACAAAGAGGGCTGCTTGATGAAACCCTGGTAGTATGGGGTGGAGAATTCGGCCGAACGCCTATGATGGAGAATAGGAGTGGCAGGGACAACCCTTACTTTGGCAGGGACCATCATACTGAAGCCTTTACTATGTGGATGGCTGGAGGTGGCATTAAACCCGGAATCACTCATGGTGAAACCGATGAGATCGGCTACTACGGAATAAAGAATCGGGTGCACGTACATGACTTGCAAGCAACAATCATGCATGCCCTCGGTATTGACCACGAGAAATTTACCTACCGCTTCCAGGGAAGGGATTTTAGACTAACTGACGTTCACGGTAATCTGGTGAAAGAGATTCTGGCTTAGCCTTTAGCCATAACTGACTAAATCCCAATACAAAGCCAGCGCGCCCATAGCTGTGATTTCGTCTAGTAATAATAATCAATCTCCAATCATCGAAACCACCACTTTTCCCATATGCTTTCCATCCCCAAAGTATTGCAACAGTTTTGGTATTTCCGGCATGGTATAGGGACCATCAATTTCCGGCTTAAGCTTGCCACTTTCATATAGTTTGCCTATTTGGACCAAATCTTTGTTGGGCTTTAGAGCCACAACGTGCATATTCTTTTTGCCAAATTTCTGCACCAGGTAGACTTGAAGTAATCGATTTAATCTGCCACCAACGGTTACGTATTGACCTCCTGGCTTAAGTGCCTTGGCCAAGCTTGAGGGACTGTAAGTGGTTTTGGCATCAAGAATCAGATCATATTGCTCACGAAAGTCTGTAAAATTGGTTTTTTGATAGTCATACACCTGATCAAAACCAAGTGATTTCATCCTCTCAAGTTTATTGGCGACATCGATTCCTGTTACCTGGGTCTGGTACTGTTTAGCTATTTGCACGCCGAAGGTTCCCATACCCCCTCCGGCTCCGTTAATTAATATTTTCTGACCATTGGCAATGTTGCCTGTATCTATCAAACCTTGCCATGCTAGCATTGAGGCATGAGGGATGGCAGCGGCATCGATAAAAGACATTGCTGCAGGCTTACGAACTACGCTGTCTTTATGAACACAAACATATTCGGCATAACTTCCCCAACCGCGACCTGAGATATCTCCGTGAACTGCATCACCCGGTTTAAAGCTGGTAACCTGATTGCCGATCGCCTCCACCACACCGGATAATTCAATACCCGGAACTGGATGTTTTGGCCTGGTGAGTCCGAACAACAAACGATAGGTTGGAGGTTTTCCAGTGACCAAGCTCCAATCAAAATCGTTGATGGTGGTATAATGTACCTTGATCAACAGTTCATCCCCTGCTGGAGAGGGTATAGGAATGTCTTCAATTTTAAGTGTTTCAGGAGGGCCGTATCGTTTGCAAATTACAGCTTTCATTGCACCTTATTATTTGGGGCAGTCTAGGGAATGAAAATATCCTTATAGCCAATCTCAGCCTGCTCAATAACGTCGAATATATAGCTCAACTCTCCCATGTCATGGGGCACGCCTAAATTGGCATAGGTGAATTTAATCCCATTCTCTTTGGCAACTTGGATAAAGCGCAGATTAGGCCATCTTGCCTGGTTGTCTATCTCGATGGCTACATTGTTAGCGA
>JANQPK010000330.1 GCA_028289505.1 Cyclobacteriaceae bacterium | reverse complement strand
AACGAACTTTTAATGAATCCCGATTTCATGGGTCTTGGCGAATGTTCTGGGACTACGGTGGGGGACTTATGACTGACTGGGGGGTACATTTGATTGATATGGCTTTATGGGCGGCGAATGTGACCACTATCCCCCAAGTGGTAACCGCCTCTGGTGGAAATTTTTCACATCCTGATTATGCCCGTGAGACCTTCGATACTTTGAATGTAGATTATCAATTGGATGACCTTACCATTAGTTGGCAAAGTCTGGGTGGAATCCAGGCGGGGCCTTATGGCAAACTTTACGGATTGGCCTTCATTGGAAACGACGGCACCATAGTGGCCGATCGCAGCGAGTGGATATTGAATCCCGAATATGAAAACCAGCAACCAAAAACTGAGGCTATCACCATTAAATCGGCGAGGACCTCCAGTCAGGACCATGTTAATAATTTTCTGCAATGTCTTAAGACCCGAGAAGAGCCTAATTGTACCGTTGAAAACGGGCGCTTGGTAGCCCAATATTCTCATATGGGTAACATTGCGCTCAGGACACAGTCCAGATTAGTTTGGGATAATCGGAAGAGGAGTTTTGTTAAGAACAAAGCGGCAAATGGTTTGATTACACCTGAGTATAGAAAGCCCTGGGAGTTGCCCAAAGTATAGCGGGTTATTCATTTTTTGAGGTCACGAAATACATGTCCAAGTCTCCTTTACCTTTTGCCTTTATTTTACCCCGGTACTCGCAGTCAAAATGGTTTTTGATCAGGTCATGAGTATATGCTGAAACATTGATCCTGCCCTCATCACTGGCAGATTCGATACGAGCGGCCACGTTTACTGTGTCGCCAAAAACATCATAGGTAAATTTCTTTTTACCCACTACTCCGGCGGTAATGGGACCTGAATGGATGCCAATGCGAACATTCCATTTAATGGAACTGGTTTCGTTCCTTTTGGACAAGTATTCAATCATATCGCTGGCTGCCACCACACACTTGCTTGCATGTTCCGGATCGGGATTTGGGAGCCCGCCGGCAGCCACGTAGGCATCTCCAACGGTTTGAATTTTTTCCAATCCCCTGCGTTCCATAATGTCGTCGAAGCTTTGGAAGATATCGTTCAGCTCTGTTATTAACTTCTTACTGGGAATGGAGGCCACGATATTGGTGAATTCTTTAAAATCAGCAAACAAAATGCTCACTTCCTCAAAATGTACCGGTTCAATTTTACCGGTTTCTTTCAATTCCTCCGCTACATTGACTGGCAAGATATTCAGTAAAAGCTCGTCAGAGCGTTTTTGCTGGGCCACCACTTCCGCAGTTCGCTCCTGCACCGTTCTCTCTAATTCTCGCTGTCTTTGTTTGATGTTGGCGGTGCGCCAGCGGATGATTCCAGTTATTCCTGCGATACCCAACAACAGGTAACTTGCCTGAGCCCACCAAGTTTGCCACCAGGGAGGTAGAACCGTAAAACTATATTCAAAAGGAACACTCCATTCCATAGCCTTATTAGTGGTAGAAATCAGGAATCTGTGTTCGCCATATGGAATATTGCGATAATCAGCCTTAGCTTCTGAAGAAGGCTTGCTCCATTGCTTACTTACTGCAGGCATTAGGTAGCTGTAGAGGTTTTTATGAGGAGTAAGGTGGTCATTTGCGGTGAAGTGGAAGGTCAGGTGGTTTTGTTTGAATGGAATTACCAGACCTGCTGGTAGATTTGTAAAAGGGGCTACCTGATTATGATCCATAAAGGCACCTCCAATATCTACTTGTTCAAGTGTCACCTCTGAGGATGGATAAGCCTGCGTTTGAGTGGTAAGGTCAAGTGTGACCAGACTTTTCCCAGTTCCCCACCACAGTTTATCCTGACTGTCGAGGTATACACTATGCACATTAAAATCCTCAGCTATTAATCCGTCGTGACTGGAATAGTTGATAAGTCGGTACGAGTTGTGATTGACCGGGTCAATATCAAACCGGCTGAGACCTTTTTCCGTTCCCACCCAAATGTCGCCATTTGGATCCTCTATGATGGAACTAATAATATTATTGGGTAATCCCTGTTGATCTGTGATGCTGGTAAAACCGTTTCCATCAAATACAGATATGCCCTCACCATATGAGCCAAGCCATATGTTGCCACCATGGTCTTCAATCACCGACCAAATGTCATTGTGGATCAGACCCTCCTGTTCCGTATAAAAGGTGAAATGTGTTCCATCATATTTCGCCACACCGGCACCACCCCAGGTGGCGATCCACAGGTTTCCTTGACTATCTTCAGTGATGGACCATATATTATCGCCGTTAAATCCCTCCCTGGTTGAATATTGGAGAAATCTTTCACCATCATATCGCAGTAGCCCCATGCCAGCGGTACCTATCCAGATGGTGCCGCTTCTATCCTCTAGCAAAGAAAGGATGTGGTTGGGTAGTGGATAATTGACAAATTGTGCACCGTCAAAGCTGGTTAGACCACCCTCTCCTCCAAACCACTTGAGCCCTTGATTATCGATGATCATATCCCATACCACATTGCTAGGTAAGCCATGTTCAGTGGTATATTGAACAAGCTGCTGACCCTTTTTTACAATGACTCCTCCTCCCCAGGTGGCGAACCAATGATTACCCTGGCCATCTTCTCTAATGGATCTGACGTTGCTGGCATTAACAGACTCTAGTGAGGTCAAATGAACAAAACTGTTACTTTTGATTACACTTACCCCGCCGTCGTTGGTACCTACCCAAATTTGTGCATTGTGGTCCTCCAAGATGGAAAGAATGCTGTTATCACTGAGTCCCTCCCGTCTGGTAATATGGGTGAAATTTTCTCCATCGAATTTGATGATACCATCCCCGTCTGTGCCTATCCAAATATTGCCTTGTTGATCTTCCAATAGTATATTGATTACTTTATTGGCGGATCCCCCTGGTGTGCCGTAGTAAGTAAACAGGTTACCGTCGAACATACAAAGTCCCTGGTCACTGGTTCCTAACCATAAGTTTCCATTTCTATCCTCCAATATGGATAATATGGTGTTGCTGTTCAGGCTCTCTTTGGTGGTATATTGGGTGAATTCCTTTCCGTTATAGCTGAGAATACCATGTGTCATGGTCCCAAACCATAATTCACCGGAGTCTCCTACAATTATGCTGGAAATTCTCAGCGGATTTCCAGCAAGATGGGTATAACAGGTAAGCTCACTGCCATTAAACCTAAAAATACCATCCCAAGAACCTATCCATATATTTCCTTGACGGTCTTCAGTAATAGCATTGACCGGTGATTCAAACCAATCATTAGCTGAGAAATCCAGAAATGTTAATCCGTTGAATAACGAAATACCTTCTACCCAAGTGCCAAACCATAAGTTACCCTTGCTGTCTTCATACATTGAGGTTACAATATTATCATTGAGACCATGTTCCGCGGTATAAAAACTGAATCTCTCCCCATCGTATTTGGTAGCACCACCTCCGTGAGTGCCAAACCACAGATGGCCCCGTTGGTCTTGCAATACAGTTCGTACCCGAGAGGAGTTCATGCCCTGTGCTACATCTAGGTACCTGATGTTTTGGGAGAAAGAATCTTTAAATTTTGGTAATGAGGCAGGGGTGCTTGGGGGCTCTGAGCTGGGTACATCAACAAATTTCGCCAAAAATACCGTATCTCTCATCTTGGCACTGGAAGGTGGAAACGATTGGACATTCTGGGCATCAACTAGAATGATTTTAGATGGTTTGGGGATTTTTACTACTGGGTTTTTAGAGTCGATGGGATTGGGAAGCCCAGCCACACCTATCTTTTTTTGAACCATAGGTGAAGCCAAAATATTACCCTTCAGTTCCACAGGAACACCGGTAATCAAGGTATCTCCACTCGGTTTCAACTGGGGCTTGATGGTATCGCTTTTAAGAGGATGGATTGAATAACCGGGAGCAGTGTTTAAGGGGGTGTAAACCGGTTTTTGATGGACGTTGGGAGGCAAGTCTCCCAGGTGGTCTACTGGCCCTGTGCAGGTAATCAGGGCAGCGCAGGAGCCAATAGCAATGCTAAATTGCCTTAATACTGACATGATCTGAAACCAAAATAGCATTAAATCATGGCATAGTCAAACTCCACCACAGTAGTTACATTGTATAACCTAATGCTTATCTTTACTCAATCTGAAACTCAAACTCAAACTCCAACTCAATTCGGGGTGTAGCGCAGCCCGGTTAGCGCGCGTCGTTCGGGACGACGAGGCCGGAGGTTCGAATCCTCTCTCCCCGACTATCACAAGCCTTATTGACAAAGTCAATAGGGCTTTTTATTTACAGACAACTAAGCTTTGCTTGAAGTTGGGAGTAATAAAAAGACCGCATCAGACGAATTGAGAAAGGCTTGGGATATCACAGCCCCCAACCAGGATCGCTGCAAGCAATCCTCTCACCCCGACGAACGGGTCGTCAAATTCGACCAAAACCCTCTAAATTTAATTTATAGAGGGTTTTTTGTTTTTTAGGACCTCAAATAATTCATCATAAATCTACAAACTGGTGCGCTTTCGGTGCGTTCGGTAGTTCTTACCTGCTCTGTAATTGTTTCTATGGTTTAATTTTTGGGCACTGCTAGAATTTTTATCTGCGCTGCTGTAGGGTTCATTCTACCCGATTTAGGTCAGAACCAAAAATGTTGATATATCGCTAAATAAGTACATGATAAATAAATTAACGCAGTATCGCTATCGACCATGCAAATGTTGTCAATCAAACAGTTAGCCGGATCAGGTTTCAATAAAAAATTCACAAATTCACAATAACATACTCATGTAATATTTATAATTGAATTATCATTTTTATTTAAAATATTTGCTTCGAACTTAGTACTACGCTAAGGCTTGAAAAGTCAAATCTTAGTTTTCTCTCAACCACAGCTAATTATGGAAACGAACTACCGCTATCCTACGGGTGTAATATATCCCCCGTTTTCTGAACATTTCCTGAATAAATATCATATTCTGAACAAACCCAACCGGGTTTTGGAAATCTACTATAGACTAGACTGAATCCCTTTTTCAGTCAAGTCTATAGCCTTTCGATTTTATTATCACTGATCAACTCTCAACCATGACCAGATTAAAAACTACACTCTTTTTATTTGCTATTCTGTACAATATTACCTTGTTAGCTCAAAACCGAGAGCCCCAAGTAGCTCAACAGGAACAGACCTTTTCTCTAGGTGCGGATGACTTGGGGTCGGTAGCCAATAGTGTAAACCTTTTCACCGGAGAAGTTGCGCTTCCTATGGAAGTAGTATCGCTACCTAGTAGAGGCGGTCTAGACGCCGGAATTAGTTTTAGCTACAGCAGCGCAGAAGTACGACAACAGGCTACCACTTGGAATTTGGAGGCTCCAACAGGTGTCTTAGGTATGGGATGGAAGCTTGATTATCCACGCATTTTGGTTGACCACAAGGAAACAGGTGCAATCGAAGATGATGAGTATTATCTAGTTGAAGGAGGGGTGTCAAACCGATTGTATCGAGGTGAAGGGAGTACCAACTTCCGGGAGTACCATACTGCCAATTACAGATTTTGGAAGATTATTTACGAACCTGATGATGAACGATGGGAGATTACCAAAGAGGATGGTACACTCTACGTCTTTGGTGATGAAAATAGTACCAGGAACACTATTCAGTGGGGCGTTCGTTGGGATAATTGGGTGGGAAATAGCTCTAGAACTTTTGTAAATGCTCAATCGCAGCAAGCTATAGTTTGGAACCTTTCGGAGGTTAAAAATACCTGGGGAGATACTGTTACCTACGAATATGATCAAGTGGAAAATTATGTCGGCAGCACAGATGGACAGAAGCAAACAGAGGCTAGCTATTTAACAAAAATTACTACACCAAGTGGAGGGCAGGTTAGATTACATTATTACGTAAAGCTTGCTGATGAATACATGGAACCGCATACAGAGCAAGTGGAACCAGATGCATATCAAGAGCGATATGAAAAGAAATACTTAGATCACATTGAAGTTTGGAGCGATTTCGGTCAGAAGCTTCGGACGGTTAGGATGGCATACGGGTTTGTAGGTAGTGGTGATCTAACCAAGCGGGTATTGACTTCAATAATTCCAGAAGACGCTCAGGGACAAAGCCTCCCTGGGACTCAGTTTGAGTACTTAAACTCAGGCACAAGTATAGGATGTATGGAACGTGTTATCAACCATTGGGGTGGATGGGTAAAGTTTACCTACAGTGATGGGATAACAGTTTCAAATTCAAAGCGGGATATTGCAATTACCGCTCCCACGGGATACGCTGAACCGAATGTTTGGCAGGGCAATGATTACGTTGTGGTATCATGGCGACAGTTAAATGCTGGTAATCACGAAGAGGGGAATAGGGATTTACAATTAAAGGTTTATCAATGGGTAGGTGAATGGAAGGGGCAAGACCTTAGTACCATCCCTAACGTACAGCACGATGTACCGGCAAGTTCTAGTGATCACCACAGGATGGATGATTTTCAATTAGCTACCAGCAAAGAATTTTTTGCCGTACTGAAGAAAAAATACTCTGCAAATCTTTATGATCTTTACATCTATCATAAAAGTGAACTTGAGCGAGTAAAATGGACCTCTGATGTTTATTCCTTAAATGTTGACCCTGGATATTCACTTGATGACCTGCACCAGCCTAGCCTACTGGTAGGAGAGAACTTTGTAGCCGTTCACACCAAGATGCAGGGTGATATATTTACCTATACTTGGGATGGTAGTGGATGGATCTCTGAGACTTTAACTGATCTATCGCTTAGTCGCTATGAGGCAGGGTCTGGGAACAATTGGTTTATTTCACACTCTAGGTCGGGTACTGATAAAAGTTATTTGAGATATCTTAATGAACAAAAGAAATGGGTTAATAAAGAATTTAGTTCTTCAGTTACTTGGGAAGCAGATTTTGACCAGCCAACAACATGGTGGGGTGCCAACTCTTTTGTGGTCGCAATGGCCACTGATAATAATGGAGAATCTTATGCCTATACCTGGGATCAGAACTATTCTTCATTTAGCGAAGCCAACCTGGGAAGCATAGCCAATATAAGTAACCCAGTTGCAATTGCAGGTAACAGCCTTGTCGGCATCCCGACAGGATTGGCAGGGTATCAGTTTTTTGCCCGATTTGATGGAGACAACTGGCACACTACCCAAAATAAACAAGGTTATTACTACACAACAGGAGACTACTATTTCGGTTTTACAGATGATGTTGTCAGTTGGGCCAACCCAACTGGTAACAATGGTTGGCAAAAAGTATTTGACCCGAACGACCTTGTTTGGGATGCTGACCAATCCTTGACAGGTCTATCCGGCACTCTTCATGAGGCTCAAATGGTAGGTAGGAATGTAAACTACTTAGGAGGAAGGTTTCACTACAAAGAACCTAATGGTTCGTGGACTGTTCTTGACAATGTATCAGGTCAATTGGCCATAACCGCTGGAGCACCGAATTTCAGTTTATATGACCGAATGAATGACCTGGTTATACCCAAGAGGAACTCCTATATACTCCAAATCAAGAATGGAATGCTGGATGTCGATGTGGATGAAATACAAGTTGAATTCGCATATCAAGTTCCTGTCGGGACGAGTGGATTCCTACCTTACAGGCAGCTAACAGGTTTAAATACCATTGTGTTGGCACCTGTTGTTACAAGTGGTGTATACTACTGGGAAGACTTGAATGAATTACAAATACATCGCCTTGTTGACGACGCACTGGTTGGTGATCAGGTATTTTATCCCATTGTGTTGGTTGAAACTAACGATGGGGAGCAATCCTACTATACCTCTTACGATTACAACGCAGATAATGCCTTACAAACAGCCACTGCAAGTCCGGACGGGCTAACGGCACATTTTAGTATGGTCAGGATGATCCCGGGTAGTAATACCACCTTGTCCACACCTTATGGATATATTGAAACCTACTTTTTTAACGGCTTAGCATCAGGTGATTCCTACAAAGCGTTTCCATCTGGAGGAAATGCAGAAACTGCATACAAGAAGCTTCTGGGAATGAGCTATGGCAGTACGACCTACAATAGCAATCAGAACGAGGTTGCCAGTAGTGAAACTACTTACAACGTAATCACAAAAACAATCGGTAATGGAACAAAGAATGTGGCTAATGTTCACTATGTCCGCCCAATTTCAGCGACACAATTAGTCGATGGTTTAACAACGAGTACAACTAACACATATGACCCCAATACTGGGATGTTAGCAACTAGTACAACTAGTGATCTTAGTGGGAATGGAGAGGATATCGAGGTGACTTATAAATACTGGTGGGAGGAGTACAATACCAACCGGTCTAAAAACATACTAAATGGAGTGATAATGGAGCAGATTGAAATAAATAGTGTCCTCACTGACATTAGTGTTACCACCTGGAAAAACTGGAACCCATACGCAGACGCCCCTTGGCAAACCTTTCGTTGGAAAGGTACTGGAACCGGTGCTTTCAGTGGTTGGTCCTCAGGTGTTGGTGGCACAGATTGGGTGAAAACGACTCAAGTAGAGGAACGTGATAGCTATGGCAATGTACTGGAGACATCGAACATAGCAGGACTAAGTAATGCGGTGGTTATGGGCTACCACCATACAACACCTGTAGCTCAAATTTCAAATGCGGATTATTCTACGGTAAAAACAGCACTTGGCGGAGATACGGGTATCAACAATCTGCAAACTCAGGATGGAACTACCCTGCAAAATACTCTCAATGCCCTGCGTACTGACAATAACCTGTCAGAAGCACTGGTAACCACTTCCACTTATCACCCCTTGAACGGACTTATTACCTCAATCGATCCTAATGGACAGGAGATCTCTAATGATTTTAATGATGCTTTTTTATTGACTTCAATTAAAGATGATGATGACAACATTGTGGCTCATAGTGACTATCATTTTACACTATCATCATCTGCGCCACAATTGAGTGTTTCTAGTAATGATATCAATCCTGACGACGACGCAGGGAGTACAGTTCTAACTGTGACCTCAAACGGAGACTGGACCACCAATAATCACGGATCGGGGTGGCTTTCAGTAACACCAGCCAATGGAACCAACAATGCCAACATTACCATTTCTTATTCCCAGAATGGAAGTACAGAATCAAGGCCAGGAACAATTACAGTAACAGGCCAAGGTTTGTCTGAGGATATAACAGTTAATCAGGATGGAAAAACGATCATTCTAACCACTAGTACGCATGAGTTGGTTTTCAATCATCCAACAATAGACCTGGACTTCGATATTACTTCAAATGTATCATGGAGTATCGCTATGCCACCCACATACTACGATGATTACGGCTGGATATTTGTTTCTAGCACCTCGGGAACCGGCGATAAAACTATTACGGTATCAATTATAGATAATAATCTAGATCCCGGCACCTATGAGGGAGAATTGACCATTACTGGTGGAGGTATTACCCGCACCGTTGACATTACTTTTATTAAACCTTAATCACGAAATAATGAGAATGCTAATTATACTGTTAATATTGACTATTCCTCCTTTGAATTGCCAGTCCCAGGCTCCGAATGAAGTTGCTTACCAACTTGAGTATACCTACAGTCAAAAAGAAAGTACCAAGTCAGATTCGCTTTTCATGGTTTCGCTGATCATTGACCAGAAGGAACTGGCGAAGTTACAGCGGTTTTATGTAAAAATTGGATCAAAACCTGAGCAGTCTGATCTGTTTGTCACCGCCCTTTCCAAAGAAACATTGGCTAAAAGACAATATAATATCGCCGATGATAAGGAAAAAATACTAAGCCGAAGAGGGGATAAAATACTATTTGATCTTGGAACCTACCGGCCGCATGAAATATTCATTTCGGTCAAAAGTAAGGATAAAGAAGGCAGATTTGTTCGACGTCGAAACGAAATAACCAGAAGATAATTAACCATTCCAAACCAGCCAGTACCATGATACGTTTCTTTCAACTACTTACAGCGATACTTATTTTAGCAGAAGGTCAAATTCTAGCGCAAACTTCAGTCACCCTTTATCCGGATATCGATGTCAATGTACTTGACCACCCAAGCTACTTAGACTACAACAACCCGGTTGCTCCTGTAAATCGAGCCATGGATTGGACCTGGAGCGGTGTTCCGGTGACCTACCGGGCATTGTTTAAATTGGATCTCTCTACCATTCCACCAGGCTCCCAAATCACCACTGCCGATCTCACCTTGTACGGTACCGATCATAGCTCCTTGTCAGGGCCAAACGATTGCTGGTTGGAAAGAGTGACAGAGGACTGGACAGAGACTACTGCTACCTGGAATAATCAGCCCACAACCACCGCAACTGATAGGATTACTTTGGCACAGTCAACCAGTGGCACTCAAAACTATACAATTGATGTCAGCGGCTTTGTACAAGGTTGGTTAGACGGAGACTATTCCAACTACGGTTTGATGCTGAAGCTAAAGACAGAATCATATTACCGACGCATGGAATTTGCTTCCAGCGACCATGCTACCTCCTCAAAGCACCCTAAGTTAGAAATCACCTATACGTCACCTGATCAGAACCATCAGGTTACCTATTATCCCAACCAGGAGTGGACCAATCCTGCCACTTTGCCAACTTCCACCAAGGAGCAAGTAGCCAAGACCAAGCAATATATTGATGGACAGGGAAATTCACTACAAACCATTAGCATAGAAGCCAGTCCCCTGGGTAATGACATGGTGCAACCTGTGGAAAGAGATGTATTGGGAAGGCAAAGCAAATCCTACTTACCCTTTACCACTGGCGCCAATAATGATGGTGATTTTGTAACCAATGCCACTGACCCCAGTAATTGGACAACCCACTACGGTGCTGAAGATGATTATGCATTTGCCGAAACGGAGTTTGAAACTACTCCTTTAAGTAGAGCTATTAAGCAGGGGGCGGTAGGTCAGGACTGGCAAATTGGTAGCGGCCATGAAATTGAAATTGAGTATAAAACAAACTCAGCCAATGAAGTCTTTTTATGGACGGTTAGCAATGATCAACCTAGAACTTCCTCCCAGCAGTATTATGATGCGGACGATTTAAGTAAAGTTATTACCATAGATGAGGGAGAAAATAAATTTATTGAATACAAGAACAAGAGAGGCGATGTAGTACTTACCAAAGTGCAGGAAGCCTCTTCTCCTTCTGAGACCTCTCACACTGGCTGGGCCTGCACCTACCAGGTATATGATGATATTGGGAATCTGCGGTTTACCCTCACTCCCAAATTGATGGAGTTGATCTTGGGTAGCGTAACGGCGAATTATACGGTGGCAACTAGCTACCTGAACAATCTGGCATTTCAATATGAGTACGATTTACGTCAACGCCTTACAGAACAAAAAGTTCCAAGTGCTGAATGGAACTATTTAGTTTATGACGAGCTGGATAGGGTAGTGATGACCCAGGACGCTGTCCAAAGATTATCAAATCAATGGAGTGTCACCAAATATGATATTTTGGATCGACCGGTGATCAGCGGAATTTATACCCATGGCTCGGTTATCGGTCAATCGGCTATGACAGCACTGATTAGCACTTCCAACTTTAGTGAATCCTACAATGGCGTCGCCAGTACTCATGGATACACCAATTCAGTGTGGCCTACTACCGGAGTAGAAGTCCTATCTGTTACCTACTACGATAACTACGATTTTTTGACCATATCTGGGTGGGATGCTGAAGGGAATAGCTATGGCTATCAAAACCCCGGATCGCCCTATGAGAGTACTTATTTTTCCTCGGTAAAAGGTGAAACCACCGGGTCAAAGGTTAAGATAGTGGGCACAGGGAATTATTTAAACACGGTGACATATTTTGATGATCGATATCAACCGATACAGATCATTACAGAAAACCACAAAGGGACAAGAGACGTAGTCAGCAATCACTATGATTTTAATGGTAACATTCTTAACACCCGATCTGAACACAAAAAAGGATATGACATTGTGTGGACTGATGTTGTGTCGCTAGATGCATCGGCCAATAACCTGAAACGGCTGTCAGGTAGTGGTTGGAATGCGGGAGCCGCATCAGATAATATACTATCTGCTAATAAAGATGGTTGGATAGAGATGACTGCAGCTGAAACCAGCACTAATAGAATGTTTGGTTTATCTACAGACAATTCTAGTGCTAGTTGGAATACCATTGATTATGCAATTTATCTACGGAGCAATGGTACTGCCCAGGTTAGACAGAGTGGTTCGGGAAGCTTAGCACAGGTGTCATACCAAATTGGTGATGTTTTTCGGATCGAACGCACAGGCAGTACCTTGTACTACAAGAAAAACGGTATCCAATTTAAGACCAGTAGTATATCGAGCTCATCTTCGTATATAGCCGATGTTTCCATCCATACAAAAAACGGTACTATTCGTAGCGCCTATGCCTCTTTCGGTATCCCGAATCAGGAGGATTCCAACTTGCTTACCACAGAGCACAGCTATGACTACGATCATATGGATCGGCTACTGGAAGTAAGCCACCAAACCGATTCTGATCCCAAAGTAGACTTAGCCAAGTATAGCTACAATGAATTAGGCGAACTAGAAGAGAAGGATTTGCACAGCACTGACAATTGGTCAACCAGGATGCAATCCGTTGATTATGGGTATAGCATCCGGGGTTGGCTTACTGGAATTAACAATGCCCAGCTCAGCCCTACCGGTATTAATAATGATAGTGATGACTATTTTGGGCTAGAACTGGGTTATGAAAACAGCCTTTCTAGCATTGGTGCAAGCCAGCTTTTTAATGGTAATATATCAGCTGCAAAATGGAGCGTTAAGCACAGCTCCAACAACACAGTAGAGGCCGGTTATGGTTATGGTTACGATCGTTTAAACCGATTGACTTCAGCGGACTATAACCGTAAAACTACCAGTTGGTCGGATGTGACCCATTACAACCTGGAATCGGTTGGCTATGATCTCAATGGCAACATTGAAAATCTCACCCGTCGTAATCTATCGGGCACTAATATGGATGTCTTGACCTACAATTATGGATCGGGTACCACCTATAGCAATCAACTTAACTACATTAATGACACCGGCGTGAGTACCGAGGGCTTCAAAAATGCCAATACGGGAACAGACGATTACGACTATGATTTGAATGGTAACCTAACTAAGGATTTGAATAGGGGCATTACTAGCATCAGTTACAATTATCTGAACCTGCCCGATGTAGTGACCATTGATGCAGATAACTATCTCAAGTACTACTACGATGCAGCTGGTACCCGGTTACGAAGTGAGCTGTATCAGGACGGCATCGCTACCAAGATCACTGACTATATCGGAGAGACCTTGGTTAAGAATAACCTGATCACTGAGATCTATCATGATGAGGGACGTATTGTGCCCCACAGGGATGAACTGGGTGATATTGAGGAATATCGTTATCAATACCATTTGACCGACCACCTGGGTAATGCTCGGGTCACTTTTGGAGAAGAAAAGACCGATAGTAATACCGCCACCATGGAAATTCTTCCATCAGATCGGAAGGAGAAAGAGGAAGTATTTTTTAATAATATCCTGGAAACTCGTTTCACACATAGTTCCGCGAATAATACTTCTGGAGGCAATCAAGTTTCCAGACTAAACAACACTCAACCTATCGGACCGGCTCTGAGTCTAGCAGTATATCCTGGGGATGAAGTAGATATGGATGTGTATGCTTACTATGAAACTAGTAGCGGCTACGGTAGTCAGATCGCCACTACCAC
>JANQPK010000312.1 GCA_028289505.1 Cyclobacteriaceae bacterium | reverse complement strand
AATATCCATTGCGATATTTCAGCTGAACTTCCTATGATCTGATGTTGGCTTAAATATAATACGGCAAAGCTAAACTGCTTTTCAGATAGGGTCACCAGTGAGCTTACATTGGTTCTTCCAATTGCCAATATTTGAACTCCCGCGTAGTATCTTTCGAACGGGTCGCTGATACAAGCATAGTTCAGAATGCGTAATTTCTCTGGATTTTCATCAAAAAGTGATGCCACTGCGTAATGCATACCCACATTGATCAAGCCTATCCGCTTAGGTTGGATCTGCTGCTGGTATATGATAGCTGCATTCTTAAGCTCAGGCAGATTACTTTCAGCTTTGCTGAGTCGTTGTGTAAATTCCTGCTCCAGCTTCACATTAGCTACCTGCTCGGTTAATTGAATAGCCCTATTGGCGTATTGTAATATCTGTACCGTCTCGATTCGGCTTACCTCGTCAAAAAACCAACCACAACTGGTAAACATGAGCATGGCTTGCCGTTGCATCTCCAGCAATCTTATGATCCTTGTCCTTTTTGAATTGCTAGTTTTCTTCTTGAAATGAATTTTCAGGAATCGATCAACAAACTCCGGGTTCCGGTTGAGGATTACTTGAATGTATTCATTCCTTAGCTTCCAGGGGTCAACTTGATAGGCTTTTAACTGCTCCTCATAAACCGTGGCTACCTGATCCCGTAACCAATTTAAACTTTCTCTGAGTGGAGCCCGCCACCTTTGGTGATAGCCCGATTCGTTACCACAACCACAATTACTCCTCCATCTTTCTACCCCATGGTAGCAACTCCAAGAGCTGTTTTCATGAATCTCGACCTCATGCTCTGCTGGAAACAAATGCATGTATTGGCTGTAATTTGTAAGCTGAGCCAGCTGGTTCTCTTCAATATGCCTGCAACAGAACGCCAGTGCCATATCACCATGCCTGTGGTGATGCCCGTAGCTCTCCCCATCAGTAGCGATATGAACCAATTGGTGCTCTTGACGATCATCAAAACTACGAACCAAGGCCTCTGCAAAATCCTTTCCATTCTTTAAAAGCCCTTTGAAAGCCACATCTTGGGATCGCTCTCCATCATAAAAAAACAACGTGATCTGTTTGCCGTTGGGCAGGTTGCATACATAGTGCTTTTTGGGATCAATACCTGAAGTCCAGGTAGATTCGCCCACTTTGCGGTATTGCTTGGCCTGTCGTGGGGCTAATACAGTGAATTTCACACCATAGTTGGATAGCGTTTCCAAAGTTGGTAAATCCACTGCTGTTTCGGCCAACCACATCCCCTCCGCTTCTCGTCCAAATCGGCTCCTAAAGTCCTCTAGACCCCAAAGAACTTGGGTTTCTTTATCTCTTTTATTGGCCAGGGGCATGATAATATGGTTATACACCTGTGCCATTGCAGAACCATGCCCGTCGAAATGCTCCATGCTCAAGCGATCAGCCTTTAGAATGGCTGCGTACACTTCCGGAGCGTGATGCTCCATCCATGACAATAAGGTGGGGCCAAAGTTGAAACTGATTTTTGAATAGTTGTTTACTATATCAATAATCCGGTTTTGTGCATTTAGTATTCTGGAGGTAGCATTGGGACGATAGCATTCAGCAGTAATCCGGGCATTCCAATCGTGAAAAGGACTGGCTGAGTCCTGGATTTCAACCTCCTCTAACCACGCATTCTCTCTCGGAGGCTGGTAAAAATGTCCATGGATGCACAAATACTTTTTCATTTGTTACCTTTTAATACGATCACTGACAACGGAGGGACTCGTAAAAATACGGATTCCTCTTTCCCATGTTGCGGTTGCTTATTTTTACTTACTCTTTGGTTGCCATGGGTACCCGTACCTCCATAGTTGGAGTGATTGGAATTGAATATCTCTTCCCACTCATCCGCCCCATAGATACCCACCTGATACACATCATGCGCAGCTGGGGTGAAGTTTGCTACTATCAACAAATTCTCTGTTTCATCCTTTCCTTTCCTTATATAGACCAAAATAGAATTCTTGGAATCCCCCATGTCAATCCATTCAAACCCCTCTGGATCAAAACTTTTTTCGTATAAGGCAGGCTCTGTTCTATAGAGCTTGTTAAGGTCTTTGATAAAATTTGAAACGCCTTCGTGCACAGGGTATTGTTTCAAATGCCATTGTAGTTGTTGATCGTGATCCCATTCAGAAGCTTGAGCAAATTCTGCACCCATAAACATCAACTTAGTTCCAGGATGAGTGTACATATAGCCAAAAAGCAATCTGTAGTTGGCGAACCGCTGCCATTCATCACCTGGCATACGGTCAAGTAAAGCCCCTTTTCCATGTACCACCTCATCGTGAGATAATGGAAGCATGAAGTTTTCCGAAAATCCATATACCAGACTAAAGGTGATATCGTTTTGATGAAATTGTCGATAGATCGGATCTTTCTTAAAGTATTCTAGACTGTCGTGCATCCAGCCCATCATCCATTTCATTCCGAACCCCAGACCACCAGTTTCAACTGGTCGGGATACACCAGGCCATGCTGTGGACTCTTCCGCTATAGTTTGAACTCCTGAGAAAGAGCCATAGGCTTCAGTATTCATTTCCTTAAGCAATGAAATGGCTTCATTATTCTCCCTTCCACCATATTCGTTGGGTATCCATTGTCCTTCACCTCGGCTATAGTCAAGATAAAGCATGGAGGCTACAGCATCTACTCGTAGTCCATCCGCATGGTAATAATCCAGCCAAAAAGCAGCATTGCTTATCAGAAAGGCCCGAACCTCGTTTCTTCCATAATTAAAGATGTAGCTATTCCAGTCAGGATGAAACCCTTTCTTAGGGTCTGCATGCTCATATAAATGGGAGCCATCAAATTCCGCCAGTCCATGCGGGTCGTTAGGGAAATGAGAAGGAACCCAGTCTAAAATCACTCCAATACCTGCCTGGTGAAAACGATCCACCAAATACATAAAATCTTGTGGTGTCCCATATCTGGCGCTAGGCGCGTAATATCCTGTCACCTGATAACCCCATGATCCAAAAAATGGATGTTCCATCACCGGCATTAACTCTACATGGGTATAGCCCATCTCTTTTACATAGGAGACCAGGTCCTCCGCTAGCTCCAGGTAGCTAAAACTATGCCCGCTACCAGCATGTCTTTTCCAAGAACCCAGGTGTATTTCATAAACAGAGGTTGGAGAATCAAGATTGTTGGTTTTATGTCGGTTATCCATCCAATCCTGATCATTCCACTGATAATCGAGATCCCAAACTACTGAAGCTGTCTTGGGAGGTACCTCCCAAAGAAGAGCATAGGGATCTCCTTTTTCCAAGGGCGCTCCTCCTTGGCTTGGATAGATTTTATACTTGTAAGTAGCTCCTTTTTCAATTCCAGCTACAAAGCCTTCCCAAATACCAGACTCATCCCAACGTACATTTAATGGTTGCCCCTGCCAGTTATTGAATGAACCCAGCACTTCAACCCTCTCAGCACTTGGCGCCCACACCGCAAAATACACCCCTCGCACCCCTTCAAACTCGGTCATATGAGCACCTAACTTTTGGTACAATCTGTAGTGTTTTCCTGATTTGAATAGTTGGATGTCAAAATCAGTAAACAAACTGTGAGATTTTACCGGATGGTTTTGATATGCGGACATGTCGATTTGGGTTCAGGAGTGCTAAACATAAGTAAAAGATACATTCTATTCAACGGAGATTTTTTCCGCTGTAGCTTTTCGCTGTTGTAAGTACTGTTCCATCTCACCCAGGTCCTTAGCGTTAAAAGTCATTTCCTTGGTTAAACCCGCTTTCCTGGCCACATTTACACCATATTGCATATCCTTTAGCCCACCCTTTTCATGAGCATCTGGATTTATACTAATCATCACACCCTTCTGAACTGCTAGTGGCACCCACCGCCAATCGATATCGAGCCGCCATGGATGAGCATTAATCTCTATCACTACCTCATTAGCAGCACAAGCATCTATTATTTTGGCGTGGTTGATGGGATATCCTTCCCGTCTAAGCAACTGACGACCCGTAGGGTGCCCTAGAATGGTGGTATGTGGATTTTCAATGGCTTTGATTAATCTACTGGTTGCCTGATCCTCATCCATATTGATATTGAAATGTATCGAAGCCACAATAAAGTCAAAACGCCTCAGCACCTCATCAGGATAATCCAATTGCCCCTCATTCAAAATATCTGATTCAATTCCTTTGAAAATTCTGAATGGAGCAAGTTCTTGATTGAGACTTTCAATCTCTCGATGCTGAGTATCAATTTGTTCAATGCTTAGTCCGTTGGCATAAACTGCGGTTTGACTATGATCAGTAATTCCAAGATACTGGTAGCCTAACTCCTTACAGGCCAAGGCCATTTCCTTTAGGCTATTTTTACCATCACTATAGGTAGAGTGATTGTGTAGAATTCCCTTCAGATCCCGTAACTGAATAATCCCATGCAAACCCTCCGCTTCTTTCATCTTTTGTTCGTAAAGTCCTTCACGTAACTCCGGAATAATGGTAGGCCACCCAAACTCTTGGTAAAGGGCCTGCTCGGAAGCAATTGGTGTATTAATCAAGTCAAGTAACGTGGTACCTTGCTCATTGGCCAATAACAGGTGTTTGGAACTTCCAGTAAAATAAACCTGCTTGCTTCCGAAGTTTTGCGGTAGACAAAACCTGATATCCAGTTTTAATGAATCTTCGGTGAATTCACCACACCAACGAAAGGGACCTGACTGTTGAATATCAATTGATGCTATCTCCATGGTACCGAGATATTCTTGGGCCTGGCGAAAGTCGTCCAACGACCATAAATACTCTAATCTAGCAATCACCTCACACTTACGTCGAAAAGCCCCAGTACGTACCAGGTTGGTATCTGGAAATACCTTAAAGATCAGTTCTTCGAATAATAGACCTTGAAGATGTGCCTGTTTGTAGTGAACCAGACCTTTATTTTTGTAATGAAACGCTAAGATCTGAAGCACTTTTTCCTGTGTCTTTGCACCAAACCCCGGCAAGTCCGAAAGTGTTCCTTTTTGTGCTGCTAAAAACAGGTCTTCCACTGTCTCCACGCCTAAATGATCCCATGCGATTTTAATTTTCCTGGCACCAATTCCTTTTATTGCTAAAAGCTCTAAAATGCCATCCGGTGTCTGCTTCAACAAATTGGCCAGTGTACTGCTATCTCCACTATCATTGATCTCTTCGATCGTAGTAGCAATGCTTTTTCCTATACCCGGCAAGTTTGATAACTCATTCTTGTTCAGACCAGATAACTCCTGGTCTGTTCTTTC
>JANQPK010000307.1 GCA_028289505.1 Cyclobacteriaceae bacterium | reverse complement strand
GGCTGATGGCTCAAAAAGATGAGAGTTCTGCCCGAACGGTGCTGCAACAGTGCGGCGCTCAGGACCTTGACCAGGAGATTATAGATATCCAAAATTCATTGGATTTGGCCCATCATAGCAAAGACGAGCCTTTTTTCAGTAAATCATATAGGTTTCCCATATTGCTGGCCATCGCTATAGCTGCTTTCAACCAGTTATCCGGCATTAATGCGGTATTGTATTATGCTCCACACATCTTCAAAATGGCAGGAGCCGGCGCCGATAGTTCGCTGCTTCAATCCATCGCGGTGGGAGGCACCTTGTTTATGTTTACCCTGCTGGCATTGCCGGTAATTGATCGCTTTGGCAGGAGAACCCTGATGTTGGTAGGCTCTATCGGATATATCCTTTCCCTGGCCTCATGTGCCACAGTTTTCTATCTCTACGGTACTGATTTTGATCAGACCGGAGGCACCATAGTACTGATCAGTATCCTGGTTTTCATAGCTTCGCATGCTTTCGGGCAGGGCACTGTCATCTGGGTCTTTCTCAGTGAAATCTTCCCTAACAGAGTACGCGCCAGAGGCCAGGCTTTAGGCAGTTTTACCCATTGGTTTATGGCATTTATCATCTCCTGGACTTTTCCCATTATCGCAGAGATCTCCGGTGGCCATATCTTTACCTTTTATGCGCTTTGTATGGTGGGACAGTTGATATGGGTACTTCGGGTGATGCCTGAAACCAAGGGAATCAGCCTTGAAGATATTCAAAAGCAATTTGGAATTGATTAGCAGAGAGCATGGAGCATGGAGCATAGAGCTTTCTGTGGTTACGAGTTGTGCGTTATGAATTTTGAGGTAGATCTGCCTGGTTCCTTAGTTCCTTATTTCCCTGGTTCCTTAGTTCCCTAGTTCCCTAAACTCAATACTCTCAGCTTCAGGCTCTCTGCTCTCTGCTCTCTACTCAATAGTTGACAAAACTCAGTTTCACAGCTAACATATCTCGTCCCGAAAGTCTTGGGGAATTCCGAAATTATTACAAATAAAACTTTTCAATCATGATGCACGCACATACCTCCGGATTCGACAACAGACTAGATTATCTACCTAAAAGCAACACTAAAATCAGGCTATCGCCCCGATGGAAAGCCAAGTTCAAGGAATTCAACAAGTACCTTATCGAAAACAAAAAGATTCAAAAAAGGAAGCAGCAAGCCAAAGGATTGCTGTTCAACGCCATTGGGTTATGTATTAGCTTGCTGATTGTAATTACAGCATTTGAGTGGAAATTCTACGACCGCAATGATTTAATCAACTTAGGAAGTTTAAGTTCTGAGTTTGAAGAGATACTGGATATTCCAGTTACGGAGCAACCACCTCCACCACCCCCTAAGATGCAGGCAGTTAATATTTTAGAAGTACCTGACGTAGAGGAAATTGAAGAAGAACTTGATATCGTCTTGGATGTAGAGGTTACCGAAGAAACTGAGCTGGCCGACGTGGTTTACGACCCTGATGCTTACAATGAAGATGAAGAAGCTGAAGAAGTGTTCCTATTTGTGGAGGAAAACCCGGCACCTAAGGGGGGCATGAAGGCATTCTATGAGTTCGTAGCACAAAACATCGAATATCCAGCTACTGCCAGAAGAATGCGAATTGAAGGCAAGGTTTACATTCAATTCATCATTAACAAAGATGGATCCCTCACTGATTTTGCAGTGTTGAAAGGCATCGGAGGAGGTTGTGATGAAGAGGCCATTCGGGTACTAAAAACCGTCCCTAAATGGCAAGCAGGTAAGCAACGCGGACGTCCAGTGAAAGTTAAGATGTCCCTTCCCATCATGTTCGTGTTAGAATAAATGAGATTAAGGAAAAGCTTAAAAGGTCCGTGGAAACGGACCTTTTTTGTTAATAATATCGACAGAAAAACCTTTATAATCAGTGCTTACCCTCTTATATTTGCAGCCTGAAACGTCCCATCAGGTTCCGTAGCTCAACTGGATAGAGCAACTGCCTTCTAAGCAGTAGGTTCGGGGTTCGAGTCCCTGCGGAATCACGAAAACCGCCTTTAAGTTAATTTTAGGCGGTTTTTATATATATTTGGATAAAGAAATTGGATAAATTCAGGACAGTCCACCCCCAGAACTACCCGCTCCACGGTCTCCTTTTCTGCCTATTGACGGGCCTGAATCAATAGCCCTGGTGTCCCTTATGGGGAAAGGGTAGTCATTTATATTAATATCTTGATCAATAGTTCCATAATAGAGTCATTGTAATGCTGGACTTCCTTTGAGTGACGCAATACTTTGTAAGCCGACCGCTCCAGTTTTGCCGCTTTGGTCAATATCCAATTACTCATTCCTAGCATTAGGCCAGAGAGAATAAACAAGACTAGTACACCCCAATCCTGGAAGAACCTTTTCATAGAGTATCAAAATAGTTAATTTTTCAGATGCGAGCACTTTTGATGTTAACGCATGAACCCCAATATAATGTCTGGACTGAAGATGATGAGTGGATGTGGATTAGAGAGAGTTTGGATTATAGAGTAAAGCTATCTTCAAATTTCCTTCAGACTCTACGCCTAAATTAAAATACGGTTTGTTTAGTTATGTGGTCTAAAATAAGCTCTGCCCTCTTGGATTTGGTAGGGCTTTTTTTATTGAAGCTAAACTTTGATGTTTCCAACCATTATTTCAAATACCGTGTCTCTCTAGTTGAACCAAGGTCTTCATGAAATATAAACTAGCTCTCGTTCCCATTTTCCTTTTACTATTAGCCTGCGAGGATGACACATCAATAATTGTCTGTGGTACAGAAAATCCAATAGAAGACATAGAGTGGTTGTCCTTGCTAGTTAAAGAATATGAACAGCTTGAGCAGGACGATCCAGACCTGGCACAGTATTTCTATATTTCTCAAGCCCAGTATGAAGGAGAAACAATCATAATTCTACCAAATTGTTGCCCATTCTGCGATACTGCAATCCCCGCTTACAACTGCCAAGGTGATCTTATCGGGGTACTTGGAACCAGTGATCGTACCATTGATATTGGCCTCCTAGAATCTGATATCATACTATGGAAACCTGACAACTTTTCTTGCTCGGAATAGTCAAATCTATTCTAAAACACCTTCACCTTACTTTGCCAACCATATTAGGTTTATCCGTGTCTATTAAGTATGCTCAACTTAAAAATACCGATGTGCCCATTGGTAGTTTCCATTCTTATTATATCCAGTTGTGATAGCGACCTCAAAATCAACGTTCGGGAAATGATTCAGCGAGATATTGCTGAGGAAGTTATGGTAATGATTGCCAATAGCCCCTGTGGTGGCGATGGCGATTGTGCCAGTATTGCTTGGGGAATAAACCCTTGTGGTACTGTCAACGATTTTTTGGTTTACGCACCCAGCCAGTTGGACCAACAACGACTGGAGGAGCTTGTGGCCGAGTATAATCTACTGGATCAGGAGATCAATGAGTTAAGTGGAGCTATGGGCATTGATTGCAGTGTATTTCTGATTGAACCCAAAATCGAATGTCAAGATAACGTATGTACCTCGTTGGGTGAGCGCTATGCCATTATTAACTAACAACAGTTTGCTGGATGTGGGTTAGAGAGAGTTGGATTACAAAACTTGCCAATTCTAAGAATTAGTTGATCCCGCTATTTCGTTGGATCGTTTCTGGATTGTTCCAGGGAACCGGCATACTCCTCATTTGGGTTTAAAAGAAAATCCCGTGAATTATTAAATCGCTTTTATCAAATAAGTATTGCCTCCTAAACTTTGTACCATCACCCTATCATATAGGGTCGATAGCGGTCCAGTATCACCAACCAGGGTTGCTACGCCACCTGCCGCAAAACTTAAACTGTTTGTGGCATCCATTAATAAAATTTCTACTTTGATTCCTTCGGCCAGATCATCCACAAAGTTCAAAACCACTGGGTTAGAGGAAGTATCTACATTTAGTAATTTACTGTGGTCCTTACTTTCAATATTCGTGGACGCAGCTGAAATTGTGTCGGTTATCACATCCTTATTGATGATTTTTGCATCTGCTCCGTATGAATGCTTACGGACATTATTTAGGCTTACGGACTCTACGCTACTATTATTGGACAGAACAATACTTCCCACATCATCACAATCCATAAGAGAAACATTGATAGTATTCGAATTTTGATCCAAAGTATGAAGAATGTAACCCGCGGTATTGACGAATTTAATATTGCTAACCTCTAGAGTTAAAAGGCCTGCCTGGTTTGATTTCGCAATCAATCCGTGATTACCAGTTTCGAAGTTA
>JANQPK010000287.1 GCA_028289505.1 Cyclobacteriaceae bacterium | reverse complement strand
CTTTAGACTGGCTAGGCATAGAACCTGACGAAAGCCCGCGCCATGGGGGAGATTTTGCACCCTATCGACAAAGTGAGCGAGTTGATATTTATCAAAACTATGCCAAGCAATTGGTGGAGGATGACAAGGCTTATTATGCTTTTGATAGTCCGGAGGAGTTGCAGGCTATGCGAGATCGTTTAAAGGCAGCCAAGGTATCGAATCAGCAATATAATTCCATCACCCGGGTTTCCATGCGGAATTCTCTAACCCTGCCTCAATCGGAGGTAGAAGATTTAATGAAGGCGGGAGCACCCTACGTGATTAGGTTGAAAGTGCCCCCTAAAGAAGTGATTAGGTTTGAGGATCGCATAAGGGGTTGGGTTAAGATTCACAGTTCAACCTTGGATGACAAGGTGATTCTTAAATCTGGTGGCTTTCCTACCTATCACCTGGCCAATGTGGTAGACGATCATCTCATGAAAATCACTCATGTTATCAGGGGTGAGGAATGGCTGCCCTCCGCACCCTTACACGTGCTACTGTATCGATTTCTGAACTGGGAAGATTCCATGCCAGAATTTGCTCATTTACCATTGATATTGAAACCTGATGGCAATGGAAAGCTAAGCAAAAGAGACGCTGATAAGCACGGGTTTCCCATATTTCCAGTCAATTGGACAGATGAGGCGGGAGTTACGAATTTGGGCTTTAAAGAGCAAGGCTATCTCGCCGAATCCATGATCAACTTTCTGGCAATGTTAGGCTGGAATCCCGGAAGCGACCAGGAGCTCTTTTCCCTGGAAGAATTGGAGCAGGCCTTTAGTTTGGATCGGATTGTTAAATCTGGAGCCAAGTTCGATATTGGAAAGGCCCAGTGGTTCAATCAACATTATCTTAGGAAAAAGCCCCTGGAGGAATTGAGTGAATACTTGAATAAGTACTTGGCTCAAAACGGATTATCAGCTTCTGAAGATAAAATCACCAAAGTTTTGGGGCTGATTAAAGATAGGATTGTTTATCCCGTCGACCTATGGGAACATGGTAAAGTATTCTTCGAGAGCCCTACGGATTTTGATCAACAGATTGTTCGAAAAAAATGGAATCCTCAAGTAGCTGAAGTTCTTAATCATTATAGCCAAGCTATTGGATCTGCAGATGTTTGGGATGCGGATACCGCTAGAAATCTTTTGTCCCAGCAACTGGAGCAAGTGGAGTGGGGATTTGGGAAGGTTATGCCTGGATTGAGATTGGCGCTTACCGGTTTAAGTAAGGGCCCTGATATTATGCAGATTATGGAGATTCTAGGCAAAGAGGAGACCACCCGTAGATTACAGGTCTCCATAGATACGCTTTCAAAAAACGTCATTACCGATAACGCATGACCAAGAAAAGATCTAATAAAAATGTAAAAGGCAAACCAAAGGTGAACAAGGAGTTGGAGGGATTCGACATCGAAATTGATGCGTTTGGCGAGATAAAAACCAATTACGACATCAATAAGATCAATGAATTTCTCAATCGGGAAGTAGATGATAAAAAGCTTCGGCATCTAAAAAATAAACCCCAGTCCAGTAAGGATAGGCAAGATTCGGAATCACCAGATCAGGAGGATAAGGGAGAAGATTCATGAGTAAGTTACGCATTGGTCTTATTCGAGAGGATAAGGTCCCTTTAGATAGGAGAGTTCCCCTGGCCCCAGTCTCAGCACAATATATCAACCAGTCCATCCCAAAGCTGGAAATTGTGTGCCAGTCCAGTGCACATCGCGCTTACACCGATCAGGAATATGCCGATTTAGGAGTACCTGTAGTAGATGATGTTTCCCATTGTGACCTGCTGATGGGGGTTAAGGAAGTACCAATAGATCAATTGATACCCCAAAAGACCTACTTTTTCTTTTCACACACCATCAAAAAGCAGGAGTACAACCGGGAGTTGTTAAAGGCTATATTGGCCAAAAAAATCACTTTAGTGGATTATGAATGCCTCACCAATGATACGGGTAATCGTCTTCTTGCCTTTGGCAGGTATGCGGGTTTAGTGGGAGCGTATAACACTATTTGGGCATACGGCCAAAGATACAGATTGTACGATTTGAAAAGAGCAAAGGACTGTTTCGACCTGGATGAACTCAAGTCGCAGTATTCCAAAGTGTCGCTACCCCCAATCAAAATTGTACTGACAGGCGGGGGTAGAGTGGCAAAAGGGGCCATGGAAGTATTGATAGGGTTGGGAATTAGGCAGGTTTCACCGGCTCAGTTTTTAGATCATGATTATCAAGGTCCGGTCTTTGTACAACTGAATGCCAGAGATTATCACCAGCACAAAGAGGGTAAGACTTTCAACCGTCATGATTTTTTCGATCACCCTGATAATTATCAAGGCAATTTCCTCCCATTTGCAGGTCAGGCAGATCTATTAATTGCAGGTGCTTTTTGGGATTCCAGGGCGCCGGTATTATTCACCCCACAGGATGCTTTGAAACCGGACTTTAAAATTAAAGTTATCGGAGATATTACCTGTGATATCGAGGGGTCTATCCCCTCAACTAAAAGAGCCTCATCCATTGAGGAACCCCTGTATGATTATAATGCCAGTGAAGACATAATTGAGCAGCCGCTTACTGATGAAGCCAATATCACGGTTATGTCTATTGATAATTTACCAGGTGAACTACCTAGAGACGCTAGTTTGGACTTCGGGATTGACTTTATACAAAACGTACTTCCAAGCTTGGTATCCACCAATTCAGATGACATCATAGCCAGGGCTACTATTACCCAGGATGGCACTCTCACCAAAAACTTTGCTTACTTGCAGGATTTTGTGGATTCAGACTAATCGTTCATTGAGATCAGAAACTCCTCGTTGCTTTGGGTTCCTTTCATGCGATCCAATAGGAACTCGATGGCTTCACTGGAATTCATATCGGCCATAAATTTCCTCAAAATCCATACACGGTTCAATGTTTCTTTGTCTAGTAACAGATCCTCGCGCCTGGTACCGGATGCAGGAACATCAATAGCAGGGTAAACACGCTTGTTCGATAACTTGCGATCCAATTGAAGTTCCATATTACCGGTACCTTTGAATTCTTCAAAAATAACTTCATCCATTTTGGATCCGGTTTCAATCAAGGCAGTAGCAATTATGGTTAAGGATCCTCCATTTTCAACATTTCTGGCAGCACCGAAAAATCTTTTAGGCTTATGCAAAGCATTGGCATCAACTCCACCAGATAAGATCTTTCCAGAAGATGGTACTACCGTGTTATATGCACGTGCTAAGCGGGTGATTGAGTCTAACAGGATTACCACATCGTGTCCACACTCCACCATACGCTTTGCTTTTTCCAGTATGAGGTTTGACACCTTTACATGTCTTTCCGCCTGCTCATCAAAAGTAGAGGAAATGACTTCAGCATTTACACTGCGTGCCATGTCCGTTACTTCTTCCGGTCGCTCATCGATTAGCAGTATGATCAAATAACATTCAGGGTGATTCTTAGCAATGGCATTGGCAATTTGCTTAAGCAAGACCGTTTTTCCAGTTTTGGGCTGAGCCACTATCATACCCCGCTGACCTTTCCCAATCGGTGCAAATAGGTCCAACAAACGGGTAGAAAACTCTCCAGGTTTGGTGCTGAGCTTCAGTCGCTCGTCGGGGAAAAGTGGTGTCAAATATTCGAAAGGAACACGATCTCTAATCTCATCAGTGGTTTTACCATTGACAGTTTCAACCCTTAATAGTGCAAAGTATTTTTCTCCTTCTTTCGGAGGCCTGATTTGGCCTTTTACCGAATCACCGGTCTTCAATCCGAAGAGCTTAATTTGTGATGGGCTAACATAGATATCATCCGGGCTGCTGAGATAGTTGTAATCAGAAGACCTTAGAAAGCCATAGCCATCTTGCATGATCTCTAATACACCCTCATTGACAATAAGCCCATCAAAATCTTTGATATTGTTCTTTTTGTGTTTCTGCTCTTTCTTTTCCCTGTGAGACTGATCGCGATCTTTATGAGGCTTATCTCTTCGCCCTCCTCGTTCTCCAGCCGATTGTGCAGTTTTGGCAGGGGATTCCAGGTTTGCCGGGCTTTCCATTTTTACATTGAACGAATCCAGTATCTCACCATCCGATTGTGCTGGCTCTTCCTTCTTGGTAACGTTCTCCCTTTTTGGTATTGCAGACTTCGCAGGTTTTGATTCGCTTTGATTTTCAACTGGTTTCTTTTCAGGCAGGTCGTTTTCAGGAGTGATGGCCTGTTGATCCAGGATCTTATAGATAAGGTCCTTTTTTGCGAGTTTTTTAAAATTTTTTACGCCCATCTCTTCGGCAATTTCTTTCAGCTCGGAAAGAAGCCGCACGTTCAATTCATCAATATTGTACATAAATAAAAAAAGGATTTAATCCTATTGGGTTGGAAATATCAGTATTAAAGTTTTCTAGATACTATGAATAATTAATCAGATTGAAATAATAATCCAGATATGACCTCAATTGCTGAACAGCATTGAGTGATATGCAAAGATATTGCAAGTATATACCAACGGTGCAAAATAAGCAAGCAAATAATTCAAATTTCTGCAATATCAGCCGGCTTCAGCTCATATATTAATTATTATTTAAAGTTCATTTTATTCCTTTATTTTGTGATCTTTTAAGAGACTACCTATGCTGGAGTTAAGCACAATCAAGGATGGATTCCAATATGCAGTAAGCGGATTACATAAAAGAGGAATCACCGATGCGGAGGACATACTGAAGGACCTACTTGAGTTGGACCATCAACGAAAAGAGACGCAAGCACAAATGGACAAGGTTCTGGCCGAAGCTAACCACCAGGCCAAGCAGATTGGTCAGTTGATACAATCAGGTGAACGGGAGAAAGCAGAATCTGCCAAAAAAGATACCGCTTTACTTAAATCAAAGGCAAAGCAACTACAACAACAGCTACAAGATCTGGTGTACAAACGACAGCAAGCACTTTACAACATTCCTAATATCCCAAATAGCGAAGTACCGGAGGGCTCACTGGCTGAGCACAACCTGGTGGTAGAAGAATGGGGAGAAATCCCAACACTGCATGAGCAGGCCAAGGCACATTGGGATTTGATTAATGACTATGACATCATTGATTTCGAACTAGGCAATAAAGTAAGTGGTGCGGGTTTCCCGTTTTATAAGGGAAAGGGAGCAAAACTGGTTAGGGCATTGGCAAACTTTTGTCTAGATCAGGCCGAAGCCGCTGGCTATTATGAGATACAGCCACCTTTGATCGTCAATGAGGCTTCAGGTTTGGCCACAGGTCAATTGCCAGATAAAGAGGGTCAGATGTATGCCATCACTGATTCTGAACATTATCTCATTCCGACCGCGGAAGTTCCTATTACCAATATTTACAGGGATACCTTGCTCGAGCAAAATGATTTACCAATTAAGAATGTAGGTTTTACCCAATGCTTTAGGAGAGAAGCCGGCAGTTGGGGCGCTGATGTTAGAGGATTAAACAGGCTTCATCAATTCGATAAGGTGGAGATTGTACAGATAAACCATCCTGATGACTCTTACAGCGCATTAAAAGAGATGTGCCATCATGTATCAAGTCTGCTGCAAAAGTTAAAAATGCCTTTCCGGATTTTGAATCTTTGTGGCGGTGATTTGGGTTTTACCGCTGCACAAACCTTTGATTTTGAAGTATACGCAGCCGGGCAGCAAAGGTGGTTAGAGGTTAGTTCAGTGAGCAACTTTGAGACTTACCAGGCAAATCGCTTGAAGCTTAGATGCAGAGGTGAGGGTAAGAAAAACTTTCTGTTGCACACCTTAAATGGTAGCGCTTTGGCCATACCAAGGGTGCTGGCAGCGATTATAGAAAACAACCAATCTGAGGCTGGGATAACCATACCAGAGGTTTTAGTACCCTATTTGGGATTTGATATAATTCGCAACTGATATGATCCCCATTAATATTAGACCAGGTAAAATGTCGGATATTTCACAAGTGATGCTGCTCATTAAGGAGTTGGCAGAGTTTGAGAAGGCATTGGATAGTGTTGAAGTCACTGAGGCACAATTGGCAGATGATGGATTCGGTGAGCATCCAGCGTTTGAATTCTTGGTTGCCTGTCAGCACGATCGTATAGTGGGTCTTTCTCTGTTCTACTATAGATATTCCACCTGGAAGGGGAAAGGACTTTACCTTGAAGATCTGATCGTAACACAACCATTTCGTGGCCAGGGTATCGGGAAAAGCTTATTGAAAGAAACCGCAAAATATGCGGTTGAGAAACGCTGTACGGGTATGTACTGGCAGGTGCTGGACTGGAATACTCCTGCTATTGAGTTTTACCAAAGCCTTGGAGCCAGGTTAGATGGTGAATGGATTAATTGTAAGCTGGATCAAAAATCCCTAGACTTGCACTTCAAGGGATAAAGATAGATGGTGTAAGGGTATTGGGGAAAGCAATGGCCAAAAAGAAGCTCAATATTGCGATTACAAATCCAAACATGAAAACAGTGTAAGAGATTCGTAGAAAACGGTACTTTTTACCTAACACCACTCCTAAAAAATAAATGTCTTTTATCAGGCTACCATAAAGGTAATCGCTGTCTTTTAGCATCTCCTTCATGCCCCAGGTATAGTCGTTTAATTTCATGCGGTGAAAATTGCCAAAAAACAAAAGGTTGGTTCTTTTACGATTGATATCCTCTCTGGTGAATTTCCCGGATGATACATTGGGCCTGGTAGCTAAAATGGCAAAGACAATTGCGCAAAGGCAAACTACCACAATAATTAAGGTCGGGATGATCAAATTGGGATATTCTTCGAACTTTCTAATTAAAATACCCACCAAAATGGATAGTATAATCGAGTTGATGGAGATCATAATATTGGCTTTTGTATCGGCCATTCCACTCAGTGTCATATGGTTTTCCGAAGTGATACGAAACATAGTCTCAATACCTCTGGTAGGTTTTCGATTTTCCTTTTCCTGTAACTTAGCCAGTTTCTTTTCCAGTTCCTCTATGTAGGCGCGATCACTATTAAGTGCCTTCAGTCGTTTCTTAATTTTCTTTCTATTCTTGGCTTTCTTTGGAGCTAAGGTTTGCTTGCCATAATCAGTCCAGTATTGGTGGTTATCGATAAATACGGTACTCATATCCAGCCACTCCGATTCCGATATTTGATCCTGTTCAATCAAACTGAACTCGTTGCGAAGCAATTCCGCCTTTTCAAAATATTGACCACTGCTTAGATGAAAGAGATCGGCGTCACAAAGTACTTTTTGTATTAAATTCTTGGGATTTTGCGGCATTTTTGTGGCCTCGATGCAGGCAACTACACCGTCGATGTAGGCTTGATCTAGTCCAATTTCACCTAAAAACTCTTTGGAAATGCTAATGCTATGATCCTCATGATGTTCATTATGCCTAGTATAGCCAATATCATGTAAGTAGGCTGCGGTCAATAACACTTCTACATCAGGTTCAGGTACTGCACAGTGTGTGGCAATCTCCTGGGCCGCATTTACCACGTCCATGGTATGTTGGAGGTTATGATAAACATATTTATCGGCCAGTTGGGTGGTCATTAGATCAACCACAAATTTTTTGGTCTGATCCAAGGTGGAGGATTCAAAAGAGGAGCCGTTGTGTTTGTGATTTTCTTGCATATTTCCTATAATCTTGATCTCAAATCGGCTCTAATACCCTTTACACAACGTTGAATATTGACGATAAATATAAGAAAATTAAACAAATGGATAGGTTGAACCTATGCCCTGAGTCATGAACGTAAGAAATCAGGCCATTCGGATATTTATATTACTGGGTTTGACCAGTTGTGAACTGGAGAAGTCTAATTTCAATGCTAAGTACTTACCCTATACACAAGCGTTCATGGAGGCAACCGGCTACAATTTGTTGGAGCCTTCTGAATCGCATATCCTTCCGGAGACCTTAACAGAAATATCCGGCCTTACCTTGGTGAATGACTCCATCGTGGCCTGTGTCGAGGATGAGTCGGGTTTAATTTTTTTATATAGCCTATCAAAAGAAAAAATGGTGGATCAGCTGAGGTTTGCCGGACCAGGTGATTATGAGGGTATTGAATTGGTTGGAGATGATGTATTTGTATTAAAGAGTAATGGCAATTTGTACCAATATTCCCTAAGTGAGCAAACTACGGAGACCATAAAGACTCCTTTGAAACGGAAGAACAATGCTGAAGGCTTGGCCTTTGATTCCACCAATAACCGGTTGCTGATCCTTTGCAAAGGAAGTGCCGGTATAAATGATAGGGAGATAGAAGGAAAGGCTATCTATGCCTATGATTTGGAGCGCGGTTTTATTTCTGAACCGGTGATGCTAATCACACCGCAACATATGATCAATTGGAATCAGACCCAGCCAGCCGAACTTAAGCTTAGTGAGAAAAGACTTGGATTCATGCCATCTGGAATCGCGGTTCACCACAACGGTGATTATTACATGGTAGCCACTGTGGGCAAGCTACTGATGGTTTTATCACCCAGTGGTAATATTAAACACGCTATTCCTATATCTCCAAGGGTTTTCAGGCAACCTGAAGGTATTTGCTTCACCAGTCAGGGTGATCTGATCATATCCAACGAAGGACAGGACGGCAGTGGCCGTATTCAGGTATTTGATAACGCACTGAAGAATTGAGGGACTGAAGGAATGAGTGAATGGTTTATTAGTGAATACAACCTGAGCACCGCATAGAATCCACTCCTGGAGTCACCGAACAAGGGCGCCTCAACTACCAAAATCCAATCGCTTATCCTCTAGGCAGATTCGACGGAGTTCACATCCTGCTTAGTTGGTTTGCCCAACAATAGGATCTCATCAGCGATGATTTCAGTGACATACCGCTTCTTGCCATCCGGACCCTCATAGGACCTATGAATTAACTTACCCTGAACGGCCACCTCACTGCCTTTTTTCAGGTATTTGTCTGCAATTTCCGCCAATCCTCCCCAGGCTACGATCTGATGCCATTGTGTCTCCACGGTTTTCTCTCCGGACGCACTTTTATAGCTGTCGCTAGTGGCCATGGAGAAATTGACCACATTCTTTCCACTCTCTAATAACCTAAACTCAGGATCCCTACCAACTCTCCCAATTAATTGAATTCTGTTCTTTAAGCTTCTCATAGTATTACTGTTTAAAGTTCAGATACAAGATACCGGCCCACCATATCAATATCTGGGACTGGCTAAAAAAACTAAAAAACTAGGCGGCTACGATGGGAACAATCCCCTTGAACTTGTAGACTTTAAGGTTGAAATATTGTGATAGGTAGACCTTCATTCGATCTTTTGCCAGCAATGCGGCGCGATTACTCGGTGCCAATATAGACATTTCCAGCACAGCCCGGACGAAATAGGGAGAAATCAGAAAATCCTCCATCCAAATATCGAAGGCGTCGTACCAATCATCGTGATATTTATCGTATTGACTCTTTCCGGAGAATATGAATTCTAACTGATTACTGCCTATACGATAGCGGAAAACCCCAGCTAACTCCCAATAAAATATATCCAGGTGGTCAAGGGTAAACTGTCGACAAGCTTTGATTTTTTTCACGGTATCGTCTTCCAGGCCAAGCGGGTTGGATTGGGCCAGATAGGTTTGCTTTACCTTGCTGACCAATCGATCCAGAAGCAGGGGTTGTAGGTCTGACTGAACCTCTTTTAGTATGTAATTTTTGTCCTGGGGAAATAACTGATGACAGCTGGTCATACCACAAAGAAAATGAATATTCGGTTTATCAACAAGGGCAAGTGTGGACCAGCTTCAAAAGCCGTTTTGATGTCAGTAACTGGTCAGCCTTGAAGTTGGGGCAGACTATTTGTTACAACAAATACTACTTGCGGATCCCAGCTGTCCCAATGTTATCAAATTGTTACCAATGTTAGGAATTCTTTAAACAACCTTAACTGCTTATGACTTTTTATTTGGAGATTCGGTCACTAAGTTTGGCCCGATTCTAACACTAATTTGCGAGCAATAGGTTAAATAGTTAATTTACTAAACATCAAGGTTAAGAATAACCATTTTACAAACCCAATACTGGTTTATACTTGGAAACATAACCTCAAAAGCGCAACCACTAATCTATAACTACTATGAAAAAAACTTTACCTAAGATTTTTATTCTTACCACTCTATTCCTATTCAGCCTGGTCGTGTTGAAAGGTCAGGGTACCACCACTTCGGGCATGAACGGGACTGTCCTTGATGAAAGTGGTGAACCCATTCCAGGTGCTACGGTTATCGCCGTTCACGGCCCCACCAATGCACAGTTCGGCAATGTAACTGACGTAACTGGAAACTACCGGTTGAGCAATATGAATGTGGGAGGACCCTACACTGTAACTATAAGCTTTGTGGGTTTTGAAACCTTCACCCAACCAAATGTATACATTGATCTGGGCCAAACCTTCCGATTGAATGCAACCTTAGGTGACGAAGTTACTGCCCTGGAAGCGGTGGAGATAGTTGCTACTAGTGGTGATATTTTCGATGGAAACCGATCCGCACCCGAAACCGTGGTGAATGATTATACCATTCAGCAATTGCCCACAGTGAGTAGGGACTTGAATGACTTTACCAGATTAACTCCGCTTGCCAACACCAGTGTAGGTATTGACGGAGCTATTTCTTTCGGCGGATTGAATAACCGTTACAACTCTGTGTTCATTGATGGTGCTGCTACCAACGACTATTTTGGACTGGCCAGTAATGGGACAAACGGTGGCCAGACGGGAATTTCGCCCATCAGTATCGACGGGATTGAGCAATTCCAGGTATCGCTGGCTCCCTATGATGTTACTCAAGGTGGTCTAGCCGGGGCGGGTATTAGTGCGGTAACCAGGACTGGATCTAATCAGTTTGAGGGATCTGCCTGGTACTTATTGAGCAACCAGGACCTCGCTGGGAAGACTCCAACAGACAACCCTAATGTGGAACGCACCAAACTGGCTGATTTCAGTAATAAGACTTACGGGGTTAGAATTGGAGGACCTATTATAAAGGACAAGCTGTTCTTTTTCGCATTGACCGAGATACAGAGAGATGAAACTCCACAACCTTTTGTGTTAGGGGATTACCTGGGAGATGCGGATGAAGCCACCCTGGACCAGATAGGAGACTTTGTCAGGAATCAATATGATTATGAACCCGGAGAGTGGCGGCAAACCTCCAACTTACTAAACGGAGAAAAATTCATGCTTAACCTGGATTGGAACATTAGTCAAAAGCATAAATTGGCGGTACGCTACCGATATACTAAAGCGGAGCAAGTTGGGCCCGACCGCTCCACCAATACCTTGATTAATTTCTCTAATGCAGGACAGACTTTTCCCTCAACTACTAATAATGGATCGATCGAGTTAAAGAGTAATTTTACCAACTCCTCTAACAGTCTATTATTAGGAATTACCACCGTAAGGGATGACCGGGAGGTCACTGGCCAACCGTTTCCCAGCATTTTGATAGATGATGGAGGCAGTGGTTCCAATATTATAC
>JANQPK010000286.1 GCA_028289505.1 Cyclobacteriaceae bacterium | reverse complement strand
TTCTACCGGTTCTTCCGCCACATCCTGGGCAGCCGGGGTCTCTTCTCCGTCAGCAGTACTGGTAACGGCAGCAGCGGCAGCGGTCTTACTTTTGATAGCCTCAGCCCTGGCCTCTTTTACTTTACGTTCAGCATCCAACCTTGCTTTATCCTTGCTAGCCTGGTCTTGTTCAAGCCTCTCCACCTTGGAGGCAATTCGGGACTCCTTCTCTTTTAGCCAGGCTTCTAATTTCTTATCCGCATCCTCTTGAGTAATGGCACCTTTGTTCACCCCAATTTGCAGGTGCTTGCGTAACATTATCCCTCGGTATGACAGTATAGCCCTTACCGTATCTGTGGGCTGGGCTCCTTTCATCACCCAATCAAAAGCCCGATCAGCGTCGATGTTGATGCTGGCAGGGTCGGTATTGGGATTATAAGTTCCTAGTTTTTCAATAAAGCGACCATCTCGTGGTGCTCTGGCGTCGGCTACGACCACGTCGTACAGTGCCAGTTTCTTGCGTCCTCGACGCGCTAATCTGATTTTAACAGCCATTTTTTTAAGTTATTTGTGGATCTCGTCCGTTTTTTTGAGACCGCAAAGGTAGTGCATATCCATCATTATATAAAATTTTACAGCATTCTTTGATATTTCGCAAGTGGGAGTATTGGTTGGGTATGATACTGGCCCTGGTGTAAGCGGGCAGCAACAGCAATACCCCATACATCAATAGGATTGATTTATGATTTTGTGCAAATTGATTAAATCAAACCTACTGAATTGAGGCTACAACTTATCATACTAACCTTTCTGCTTTTTCAAACAAGTGCCTTTGCACAGAACCCAGAAATCAGCCACCACCACAAACGCCAATTTCGTGCTGCCTGGATGGCTACAGTGCGTAACTTGGACTGGCCTTCTAAACCTGGATTAAGTAACCGAAGGTTAAAAAAAGAGTACATCAAGCAGCTTGATCAATTGCATGACTTGGGCATGAATGCGGTTATAGTTCAGATCAGGCCTTCAGGCGACGCCCTTTACCCCACTACATTAGCACCTTGGTCGGAGTTTTTAAGCGGCAAACAAGGTGAAGCGCCCGCAAATTCATTTGATCCAGTTGCTTTTATGATAGAGGAGGCCCACCAGCGGAGCATGGAGTTCCATGCTTGGTTTAATCCCTATCGAGGCATTAGAAACTATCAGCAAGCTATGCTGGCGACCAACCACATATATCACCAGCATCCGGAATGGTTCGTATTTTACGGAAAAGATGCCTACATCGATCCTGGGATGATACCTGCCAGGAAGTATCTTGTACAGATCATAGCCGAAGTAGTTGGGAGGTATGACATTGATGCGGTACATTTTGATGATTATTACTATCCTTATCGCCTGAAAGGATTGGAGTTTCCCGACAGTTTATCTTTTGCACAATATGGAGCAGGTTATAATGCCGAAAGCAAAGGGGATTGGCGTAGAGAAAACGTCAATCAATTGGTAGAGGAGTTATACGATACCATAAACCATTTGAAACCCTGGGTGCAGTTTGGAATTAGCCCATTTGGGGTATGGAGAAACAAATCCCGTGATGCCCGAGGCAGCGACACCCAAACCAAGCAAACCAACTACGACGATCTATACGGGGATGCGCTGACCTGGCTGCAAAATGGATGGCTAGATTATATTATCCCCCAAAGCTATGAATATCTAGGCAGGGACATTATGGATTACCGAGTAGTTGCCAGATGGTGGGAGGAGAATCGTTTTGGCATCAATTACTATATCGGACAGTCGCCCTATCGGTTGGACGATCCCAATCGCGGTAAACCTTGGGTTAATGGAAATGAGATCGTACGTCAACTTTATTTCAATGACAGCATACCTGGTTTACAAGGATCTGCATTTTTCAGATCAACCACCTTTTTAGATAATCCATTAGGTTTGAATGACTCTATTCGAAACAGGTTTTATAAATTCCCAGCACTGCCACCGGTTTCGAGTCATGATCGAGACCGGGATTGTGAGGTGAAGATTACCAAAGTGGAATATCATTTGAAGAAAAAGAAGATGTTACTGGGGTTGCAGGTAGACAATCCTGATTTTGCACGATTTTATGTGTTGTATAAGAACAGTGACATCACCAAACCTGAGCACATCCTATTGATAACTTCTCAAACCGAATTAAGAGTAAAGCTCCGGCCAGATCTGGATCTCAGTCAAATGTACATCACCGTGGTGGACCGATACCGACATGAAAGCAGCCCTTACAAGATAGTTTCTCCATAAAAAATCTGCTTACATGTTCTCTTTAGCAATTTCAGGGATCACCCCCATATTATACCAGGCATAGGAATACATATCACTATACAGTTCAATGCGCTTTTCGGTCGACATACCAGCACCGTGACCAGCTTTGGTTTCAATTCTAATTAACAATGGGTTCTGGTTATCGGGTCTTTTTTCCTGTAAGGTGGCCGCATACTTAAAGGAGTGTGCGGGTACTACCCTATCGTCGTGATCGGCAGTAGTAACCATGACTGCAGGATAGGTTGCCTCGGCATCAATATTATGCATGGGAGAATAGGAATGCAGATATGAAAACATTTCTTCTGAATCTTCGGATGTACCGTAATCAGCTGCCCAGGCTCTCCCGATGGTAAAATTCTGGTAACGCAGCATGTCCATCACCCCCACCATGGGGAAGGCTACTTTTGCCAGGTCAGGCCGCATGTTGATGGTAGCCCCTACCAGTAAACCGCCATTGGATCCACCTTGAAGGGCAAGATATTCTGGGGAAGTATAACCTTCGCTTATTAGGTAGTCACCAGCGGCTATGAAATCGTCAAAGACATTGATCTTATTGAGCTTGGTCCCGGCCTGGTGCCATTCCTCTCCATATTCTCCACCACCCCTGATGTTGGGCATGGCAAATACACCGCCGTTCTCTAACCAGACCAATCTGGAGGTACTGAAGGACGGCCTCAAACTAATATTGAAGCCACCGTAGGAATACAGCCAGGTAGGGTTCTGACCGTTGAGATCCAGTCCTTTCTTGTGAACAATAAACATGGGGACACGAGTACCATCCTTGCTGGTGTAGAAAATTTGCTTGGTCTCATACTCATCAGGATTGAAGTCTAACTCTGGTCTCCTGTGAAGTTCTGATTCACCAGTTTGAATATGATAGCGGTATGCAGATGATGGAGTAGTAAATGAAGTATAACTATAAAACAGTTCCTCATCTTGAGGGCCTGCCCCAAATCCACTGGCGGTACCAATTCCAGGCAGTTCGACCTCACGAATGAGATTTCCCTGGTAATCATACTGTCTTACAGCGGTTTTGGCATCGACCAAATAAGTAGTAAAAATACTTCCGCCACCAGTATTTGCGTTCATCACGTTTTCTGTTTCGGGTATCATATCCACCCAATTATTTGCAGTAGGCTTCTGGTAATGTACCCGAACAATCCTGTTGTTCGGTGCCCCCAAGTTGGTGTGAATAATTAGATGATCACCATCATTATCTACGATGTAATGATCATTTTCGAATCCGGTAATGATCGGTGCAAAATCGTTATTGGGCTTTGTTAGCTCTTTTATATAGAGTTCATTCCCACTGGTACCGGTGTAGGAATAAATGAATAGGAATCGCTGATCTTCGCTCACCTCGGCTCCAAATCGATTCTCAGGATTTTTGGGATTGGCGTAAATCAGCTGATCTTCAGATTGATTGGTACCTACTTTATGATAGTAGATCTTTCCAAACTGGTTGGCTGCTGAAAGCTCATCACCTTCTTTTGGCTCATCAAATCGCTGATAGTAAAACCCGTCTTTATACCAGGCCATACCTGAAAACTTAATCCATTTAATCTCATCATCTAACAGTTCCTTGGTAGCAACATTGATAATGTAAGCGGTTCTCCAATCTGACCCACCTTCTGAGATATTGTAAGCAGCATATTTGTAGTCATGAGAAAAACTCAGTCCACCCAGTGCGGTAGTACCATCCTCTGAGAACTCATTGGGGTCTAAGAATACCTCTGGATCATCACTGAAATTTTTCACTCTATAGAGCACCGATTGGTTTTGAAGTCCACTGTTCCGGTAGAAATAATAGTATTCCCCTCTTTTGAAGGGAGTACTTATTTTTTCGTAGTTCTCCAGAGCAGTTAGTCGATCTTTCACCTGATCTCTGAAATTAATATTGCTTAAATACGAGTTTGTTAGTTGATTCTGAGCCTGAACCCATTGTGCGGTTTCTTCTGAGGTATCATCTTCAAGCCAGCGATAAGGATCTGGCACTTTGGTTCCAAAATAAATATCGGTAGTATCTACCTTTTTTGTTTCTGGATATACACTTGCTGATTGCTCATCCGGCGATTGACAGCACCAGATAAACATCACCGGCAATAGATAGGCCAATACTTTCATACCCTTAGCAAACTTTAGATTTTAATTTCAAACAAATACTGATTGCAAAGTTGTAAAAATACCCAAGAAGAACACTATTTTTATTTTAACAGCACCTTATTACTATGAAAAGCTCTCGGAGAAAATTTATTAAGAATGTGGCTAGTCTGTCTACAGGCTTGGCTTTAGCGCCTGGATTAAAGGCATTACCCTCTAGTCGAATAATTGGGGCCAACCAAAGGATAAGGGTTGGGGTGATCGGATGCGGCGGTATGGCTAATGCTCATATTGATGCCATACTGAAAATGAGAGAATCGGACAATATTGAAATCGTGGCGTTAAGCGACATCTACAACATAAGATTGGCACAGGCTCAGGAAAAGACCAATGCAAAGCCAATAAAGGATTATCGAAAGCTGTTAGATAACAAAGACATAGACTATGTGCTAATAGCCACTCCAGAGCACTGGCATTATCAGATGACTATAGACGCGATCGATGCCGGCAAGCATATTTATGTGGAAAAGCCCATGACCCATACCATCGAACAAGCCAGCAATATTGTACGGAAAATGACTGACTCCAACTTGAAATTGCAGGTGGGGGTGCAGGGAATGTCGGATGATTCCTATGAAGCCGCCCATGAACTAATTCAGCAAGGTGCCTTGGGAAAAGTGGTAATGGCGCATATTGACTACTCCAG
>JANQPK010000281.1 GCA_028289505.1 Cyclobacteriaceae bacterium | reverse complement strand
CAACTTGCAGATGACCGACTGGCTGCCAGCATTATTGTAGACGGTTTCCATCTAACCAGGGAAGAGGTAAGAACATTCGTTAAAGCCAAGGGCTTGGATAATACCATATTGGTTTCGGACCTTACCAAATTAGCCGGAATGCCTCCGGGGCGCTACAGAGGTTTTGGCCGTGAACTGGTGATGACCAAAGAAGGTGCTATCATGTTTCCGCAGGAAAATGTGTTGGCAGGTGCCTCTTTCCTGGTTAATCGAGGGATAGAGAACGTCATAAAGTTTACCGGATGTTCTTTAGGTGATGCGGTAAATATGGCCAGTAAGAATCCCGCAACCCTACTAGGGTTAAATGACAGGGGTGAACTAGCCCCAGGTAAGCGGGCGGATCTTATCCTGTTTACTTTTAAGGACGGTAAGTTTGAAGTGGTTAAGACCCTGGTGGGTGGGAAAGAGGTTTTTAGCAGTAGGTAAAACCTTTACTGGCTAATTAAGATAGGGATAGTGGAAACACCTTCCCCAAGTAGCCTAACAAAATATACCCCTGAAGGTAACTCTGGCAGGTTCAACTGGTGGATTTGAGTGCCTGTGCTAAAATTGATATTTGTGTTTAGGTGTTCTCGGCCTTGTACATCCAAGAGGGACAGCCTGGTTACTCCATCCCTATTTGAATCTGAACGAATATTAAGCATTCCTGAAGAAGGATTTGGGTAGGCACTAAAGGTGATGTTAGTTACCTTTCGAAAGATGGATTCAATAGGAGAAAAGCTAAATTTTCCATCGAAATCCGTTTGTTTCAGACGATAAAAAGACTGGCCAGCTAATGGCTGCTGATCTAAAGTATCGTAATACAAAACTTCATTACTATTACCAGCTCCAGGTATATGGAAAAGATCTACAAACTCCTGTGCATCCTGTGATCTCTGTATGGTAAAAAAGTCGTTATTAGTCTCACTGGCAGTAGACCAACTTATGGCTACATTCTTCTCTTGAGCCTGCACTTCAAAGCTTCGCAATTCTATAGGCAGAGGAGTGGTACTGGTATTGGTGGTAGCTAGGGTGAATCTACGATTATTTCTGAGTCCTGTAGCATTTCCCGGTACACTGGCGAATTCATAGACATTGCTACCTAAACTGGTGGCCCCACTAATGGGTGTTTCATCATCAAAGTCATTATTATTGTCGGTATCAATAAGTAATCTCAGTTCTGAGGCCGTAACCGCACCTTGACCGGTAAGATCAAATCTCATGTCGATGGCCCCTACATTAGTCCCACCGCCAGAAGAATTTACTTCGCTAACCCTCCACACCCTTTCCCAACGGGCCTGTACTCCAGAGGGTATATCGGTGGTATTGGTAGCCGCCAAGGCGCCATTGTCGTGTCCCCACATCAAAAACTCATCGTCTTGTAAACCTCCTCCTGTTTTTATTATCCTCACGATCCCTGTCCCCTGAGCATCTGTGATCAGGTTGGAAGCATCTACCCTGCCGATTCCTGCTACATCATGGTCGTAATTCCCGGCACCGGAGTTATCTTGACTATAAAAATCATTAGCATCCAAAGTAAAACCATATTTGGCGGCCATGGCGTTGTGCAGGATTAGTCGTTCAGCATCGTTGATAGGCGAAGAGTAAATAATTACTTCAGCCATGGATCCATCCAAGTTTCTGCCTGAGGTGCTCTGTTCATTTCCAATGTATAGTGAGTTTGAATTAGTTTGCGGTGTTCTGGTCTCACTATTGGTTTCAGTTTGGCTGCCATCAATATAATATTCAAAATTTGATTGATCGTAATCCAACTGGTGTACTTCATATGTACTGGTAGAGAAGACTTCTCCTGACTCGGAATCGGTACTACGATCTCCGTTGGTATAGCGTACTGGGAAGTGAATGTTACCGGTGCTAGGGAAATTGGTAAGAAATTCATAATTCTCCTGTGCATCAGCCCCTTTTACCACAAAGGCGTTGTAATTCTTATGGGTGTTGATAATGCCCACAATAATAATGGACCAGGTGGTCAAATCAAGACTCGCATCATCTGGCGCGGTTAAAAAGTCGTTTGATCCATTAAAGGTAACCGTGGGATAGCCATTAACCGCTGAAGTGACCAGGGCAGGTCTGTTGCCCACTGCAGGAGGTGTTGCATGGTTGTCATAACCGGACAAATCATCCCATTGGGTAATGGCACCACTGGTCTCGGATACCCCTTGATTGGCATCATACCATAGACTCAAACTACCAGTGCCGTCATCGTTCCCTACTCCTGCAGGGCCAGATTGAGAAAAACACAGCATAGCGAAGCCGGTTAAGATAGCTAAAAAAATGAATCTCATATGGGCGACCCGTTTACTAAAAGTCTTCCCAAATTACTATTGTATCTGTAATTAATGAAGTCTTTCCAGCCCTATTTAGCAATCATTCTAGTGCCAGCAACCAAACATCATCGGCGCCAATAGCTTCCATGACATCACCATCGGAAGAACCAGTGGCTCCAGCTAGTAAGATACCGTGGTTCTCGAACACCGCCAACGAGGTAAGCCGGTCGAATCGGGATCCGCCATAGTTTTGGCTCCAAATCATGTCGCCATTGGAGTCCAGATAGGCTACCCAATAATCCAACCCTCCGTAGTTACCCTGTAGATCATGATCATTAGAGGAAGAGGATCCACCTACCCAAAAGGTACCATCATTCAAAGCCAAGATATCTCTGGCTAAATCGGTATCGCTACCCCCCAGATTTCGGTCCCAAATGGTATCTCCCTGCTGGTCCAACTTGGCAACCCACAAATCGGAGCCACCAAAATTGCCAGAAACATCGCCATCACTACTGCTACTGGTAGCTAAAAGGATATAACCACCATCGGCAGTAGACTTAAGGCTAACCAGTTCATCATCTGCTGATCCACCCAGGAACTTTTCCCAAGTGATATCTAGGTTATCATCAAATTTTACTTACCAAACATCACCAGAGGCTTCGGCGCCTACCAAAAAGCCATTGTCAACAGTTTGAAAAATCGCCAGCCCCCCTTCATCTCGGCTACTTATTCCATAGGTATTATCCCATATAAGATCCCCGTTATCACTTATTCTCACCATCCACAGGTCACGGTCACCGTCATCCAGTTTATAGCTAACATCGCCGTCAGTCGAGGCGGTAGATCCAGCTATTATAAACTCATTCTCTAACTGCAACATGGCACCGGGCGATTCATGACGGGATCCACCAAGGTTGGTTTCCCATTGTATTTCACCGGCTGCATCCAACCTAACCAACCACCAGTCTATGCTGCCATTATTCCAGCTGACATCACCATCCAGGGAATTAGAAGTGGCGCCAAGTAGTAAGCTTCCGTCATTCAAAACCCACAAATTGTGTATGTATTCAGCAACTGATCCCCCCAATGATTTTTCCCAGACAATGTCCAACGAAGCACTTAGTTTCACCAGCCAAATATCAGCATCGTTGCTGTGATTGAAACTAACATCCACATCGTGGGAGAAGGTTTGCGCAGCCATAATGAAGCCTCCGTCCGCAGTTGGTTGCACTATGGGACACTGGTCCAAACCAGTGCCACCTAGTGATTTTTGTAGAACCAGCGAGGGTTCAGTATTCACCGGTGGGACCACATTTGGCTGGTCATCATCGCAGCTACCACTGCAGAATCCAAAAAGAAGTACCGTTAAAAACAGTTGCCATTTTACCTCTTTTTTGAACCCCATACTTCAATTTAATCATTTATAGAGGATTGTGCAGTATTGCATAGTCGATCAAGCTGGTCATACTTTTTTGATTTTTATCAATCATCCCCATCTATTCAGTGATAAATGGATATAAAGATTTATTTTAGTTGGCTCTAACTTTTGAAAAAACCAAAAGCTATCGATTAAACCTTTACCCTTAAATATGAAGTATCAATTCCTGATACTCTTCTTATGGTTGCATGGGTATTTGTGTGCCCAGGATCAGCGCCTTTCGATTCAGGCGAATTATCAAAACACTCCCTGGGAGCAAGTGGTGGAAGATATGGAATCCAGATATTCAGTCAGGTTTTTCTTCGCCAATGAATGGATATCCGGTCTGACCATAACCCATGAAGCCGACGGACAATCACTGGAAGGGTTTTTGGAGGATATTTTTCAGGGAACAAACCTTAGTTACTATGTGCAAGCGGATCAGGTGATCATTACCAGGGATTATCAAATCGTAGACAGTTGGTCGGGCATTCCTGCAAATTATAGCCAACCAGAAATCCAACAGCCCCTCAGCAACCCCGATTCCCTTTCCAGTCTAACCGACCCGGAGACCACCATCAGTGGAGCTATTGGTGATCCACAGCAAAGATTTTATCAAGGAAACGCCTCTGTTTTTGGGTACGTCAGAGATTCCCAAACCGGGGAGCCATTGGTAGGGGTTTCAGTAGTGGCGCCCTCTGGCAAGGGCACAGTGACAGACGGCTTCGGTTATTACTTGATCTCATTGCCAAAAGGAGAATTAGATCTAAGGTTTTTGTCGGTGGGGATGAAGGATATCACGGCCCAAGTGAATATCTATAGTGATGGGCAATTGGATGTGGAGATGGAGGAAGCGATAGTGGCATTAACCGAGGTGGTGATTTCTGATGAAAAAGACAATGTCGAAAGCCTTCAAACAGGGGTGGCCAAGCTTAGTATTAAGGAATTGAAGTACATTCCTACCGCTTTGGGAGAGGTGGATATCATGAAGATTGCTCTCACCATACCTGGTGTGCAAACCGTAGGAGAGGGGGCTTCTGGGTTTAATGTTAGAGGCGGTAATATCGATCAAAACCTGGTATTGTTAAACAATACCGTGATCTACAACCCCAATCATTTATTCGGTTTTTTTTCTGTTTTTAACCCTGATGTTATTCGCAGTGCGGATTTGTACAAGAGCGGTATCCAGGCACAATATGGCGGTCGAATCTCTTCGGTATTTGACATTCGGGTCAGGGATGGCAATAAGAAGAAAATGACACTTACCGGGGGTATTTCGCCCATAACAGCTCGGGTAACCCTGGAAGGTCCCATCAAGAAGGACACTAGTTCCTTTATAATCGGCGTTAGAACCACTTATTCGGACTATCTGTTAAGGCTGCTGGATGACCCGGTATTCAGTAACAGCAGTGCGTCTTTTTCGGATGTAATCGCCAAGGTCACCCATCAGGCCAATGCGAAAAACACTGTGACTGCTACTTTCTATCACAGCGGAGATAAGTTTCGTCTCAGCTCGGATACCGTTTACAGTTATTACAATACCGGGGGTAGTGTTGAATGGCGGCATTCCTTTAGCAATAAGTTTTTCGGGAATTTCTCCACTACCTTTACTAACTATCAAAACAATATCGAGAGTGAGTTAAACCCGGAGTTGGCGTTCGATTTGGGATACGTCGTCAATCAGGGAAACCTAAATGCTGATTTTGATATCTTGGTTGGTGCCAAGCATAGCTTGAAATTTGGTACCACAATAATTGGTTACCAGTTAGAACCTGGTACCCTAATTCCAGGAAGTGACTCCAACATTCGAGCAGTTGATATCGCCAAGGAGCAAGGTCTAGAAGCAGCGGTGTATATTGGGGATGAGTACGTTATATCCCCTAAGATGTCTGCATATGGAGGACTACGGTTTTCAGGTTTTGGTACTTTTGGGCCACAAGAAACCTACACCTATGATCCTGCCTTCAGCAAAGAAACCAATACTATAATCGATACTATAAGTTATCAGAGCGGTGAGCTAATTAAAGCTTATGGTGGAATCGAGTACCGATTTTCGTTTCGGTATCTCTTACGACCCGATATTTCACTGAAGCTCAGTGTTGATAATACCAGACAGAACATCCATTTGCTCACCAACACCACCTCTGTTGCTCCCACCGATGTTTGGCGGCTAAGCAACCAGCATATCAAGCCTCAGATTGGCATTCAATACGCGGCAGGTGTATACAAGACCTTTTACAACAATAACCTGGAGCTATCAGTGGAAGGCTATTATAAAGATTTGAGAAACGTTTTAGAATACAAGGGGGGGGCTGACCTAATTGCTAATGAGGTGCTGGAAACCGATATTATTAATGCCCAAGGGAGGGCGTATGGTGTTGAATTCTTGCTTCGAAAAAAATCCGGGTTATTTACCGGTTGGCTGGCTTATACCTATTCACGCAGTGAAGTAAGGGCTAACAGCCAGTTCCCGGAAGAGCAAATTAACAATGGTGCCTACTATCCTTCTAACTTTGACCAACCTCATAATGTAGCGTTGGTATCTAATTATAAAGTAAATCGCAGGATTAATTTATCGTTCAATGCTAATTATCATACCGGTAGACCGACCACCTTGCCATTTGCGCAGTACGAGTTTTATGATCAAGTGTTGCCTTTTTTTACAGATCGCAATCAATTCAGAATTCCATACTATCTGAGGTTTGACCTGGCGGTCAACCTGGAAGGGAATCATCGTGTAGATAAGCTGGCACATGGTTCATGGTCTTTCTCAGTCTATAACCTATTAGGGCGCAATAACGCTTTTTCTGTTTTTTCCGAGGCAGGTCCAAATGGCGTGCAGGTTTATCAGTTATCTATTTTTGCCCAACCAATTCCCACTATTACCTACAGATTTAAGTTCTGATGAGAATAGCAAATCAAATATGGATCTTTGGGTATTGCTGCTTATTAATGCTGGGTTGCCGGGAGCCATTAATGGTAGAAGTTCCATCAGGAAGCAGTTTATTGGTAGTAAGAGGGATGATAACCGACCAACCAGGGCCATATCAAGTTAGACTTTCCAGAAGTAATAACCTCAACAACCCTGAATTTCCTATGGAGACCGGGGCGTCGGTGACTATTGAAAGTCAAAGTGGTGAAATTGAATTATTGGTTGAAGAAGCACCTGGTTATTACAGCACCGCTGAAAATGGGATCAGAGGAGAAATCGGAGAGCATTATAGGCTGGTCATAGTCACCGGTGATGAACGACAGTATCAATCGGACTGGAAACTGTTAAAGGCCAGTCCGGAGATGGATAGCGTCTATTTCGAATACCAAGAACAGGAAACGCTTGATGGTCTGCTAAAGGGGCTGCAAACCTTTGTCGATGTAGATGATCCCAATAATGCCACCACTTACTACCGGTACGAATGGCTGGAGACCTGGGAGGTCAGAGCAGATCTACCGGCCTATTTTGAGTACCTGGGTAACGATGAACGTGTTTTGATACCTGCCAACGAGTTTTGTTGGAACAGTGAGGCATCCTCCACCATTTCTATAGCTTCATCGGCTCAAAATACTACTGATATTATTTCCAGACACCCTATATTGTTTGTTACTACAGGGACTAGCAGATTGAGGTGGCTTTATAGTCTGTTAGTAAGGCAATATGCCTTGGATCAACAGGAGTATCTATTTTGGAAATCCTTACAGGAGACCGCAGTGGAGCCCGGGACCTTGTTTGATAAACAGCCTCAATCAGTTACTGGGAATTTAAGCAGTATCAACTCCGATGAACCTGTCCTGGGATACTTCTCAGCTAGCGCGGTTGCGGAGAAAAGAATTTTCCTAAGCCTGGGAGACCTGCCAGAAGGTTCGGTGATTGATCGCACCTTGACCCGGCAATGTTTTGATGGTCAGGTGGAGGTAGGGAAAAGCCCCACTTCTGAAGCTGAAATACAGGAGTTGCTGGACGTAGGCTTGGTTTTTTTTGATTGGATTGTGTCTCCAGGTGCAGGTATAGTGGGATATATTTTTACACAGCCAATATGTTCAGATTGCACCGAGCAGGGGGGAATTACTGAAAAACCAGACTACTGGCCTTAATGATGTTTATAAAAGTACTTAGGCAGATTGAGGTTATATTACCATTGTACTGGCTGATATTAGTCAGTTCCCCTCACCAACTATGGTGTCAAGAGACGCTAACCGGCAATGAAATTTCAAAGAAAGTAGGCACCACCTCTCAAGAAGAGATTAGTGTTCACACCGATAAACCGTATTACTTGGCAGGAGAAACCCTTTGGTTCTCAGTTTATTGTACTGAAAAAGGTTCAGCAAAGCCATCTGAGTTGAGCAGTGTGGTTTATCTTGAAATCCTGGATCAGTCGAATCAGGTGGTATCCCAAATAGGAGTCAAACTTGATTCTGGTATTGCCAATGGACAGCTAATGTTGGGTACCGATCTTGCAACCGGATATTACTGGCTAAGAGCATACACCGCCTGGATGAGAAATGGTCAGGCTCAGGACTTTTACCAACAAGCTTTATGGATCATTAATCCGTTAACTGAGCTATCTGAAAACCTGGTACAATCAGCCAGCTCCTCGACCACCAAGGACCGATTGGAAAATCAAACCAACCTTTTGGAAGTCAGTACGGATCAGGAAAGCTACCATCTGCGGGAAGCAGTCAAACTTGCTATTGAGCCGCAGCTGTCGGATTCAGAGGTAGCGTATTTTTCTGTTTCCGTATACCCTTTCTATCCACAATTGGAAGTGATAATAGATGCTGACAAGAATAGGATTTCGCAGCAGCCTGCATCTTTGACGGATCAAATGTTTCTACCTGAAACAGCAGGTCCCATCATTTATGGTCGCATCGCTGAACCGATTGACAAATTAATGGTTTCCATCGGAGGAAAAGAACCTCGACTTGGAGAAGTATTGTGGACTGATTCCACCGAGTTTCTATTTCAGCTTTCCACTGAAGTTGACTATCAGCAATTATTCTTCTGGTCGCCTGAATCAGCACTACCTCAGGTCACTTTAAATCCTGTCTTCGACCCCAGGCCCGCCCAAATATCTGAGATCATTCCCAAGTTTGACTCCTCAACCATCGCTTTCATCGAAAAGCAATCCATCAATGTGCAGGTATCCAACCTGTATGCAGCCTTCAATTTTACTCACGGAAAAACTTCAGAGTTGGAAAACTCAGTAGCTCCTTTTTACGGGGTTCCAGAATATCAATACCTATTGGATGATTATACTCGTTTCCCTAGCCTGGAAGAAGCATTTAGAGAATACGTAAGATACGTGTCCTTAAAAAGAAATGGCTCACAGCTGCAAATGCATGTATGGGATCATTATGCCAATAATCAATCAATTGCCAACAATATCTTTTTCGACGACCCTGCCTTAGTATTGCTAGATGGCATTCCGGTTAAGAATATCGATTGGTTGTTAAACCAGGATCCGTTGCTAATACAGTCGGTTGAAATCGTCACCAAAAGATATTTAGTGGGTAATCAGTGGTTCAGCGGGTTGGTAAACCTCTCATCCTATGACCAAAATTTGCTGCCGGATGAGCTTTTAACCGCACACCAGGTGGTGCCTTATCAGGATTTACAAAACCCAATGGAGTTTCACCATCCACAATACACGGATGAATCGACCGATAGTAGAATTCCCGATAGACGAAATACACTATTCTGGCAACCACGTATGACCACTTCACAGGGCCACTCAGCCGATTTAATATTTTTCACCGGCGATGTTACAGGTATATATAAGATAGTGATCCACGGCATTAGCTCCAATGGTCAACTAATCCATCAATACCATTATATAACAGTGGAGGGAGGCTACCAATGAAAGGGTTTTATAGGATTTACCTGATTCTGACCTTTACTATTTGCCTCTACACATCAAGTTTTGGCCAAATAAAACTTAACTCTAGATACCCTACCGCCGAAATTATTGATGCGGTGCGCCTCCAGCAATTTCATCAAGGACTGGAGTACCAATACTTCTACCCCAATATCAAAGGCCACCAATATTTTAAAAAGGCCTTATATACCACGGGCACCATTTCCTTTGACGGGGTAATCTACCATGAAGTATTATTAAACTATGATATTCTTAATGAGTTGGTGTTGACACCGGTAGTTAGAGAGGGTCTTACAGAGAATATCATACTTGACCAGGCGCGGATCGATTGGTTCGGGCTGGAGGACCTGCCGATTTTTCTCAACATAAAATCAGATTCATCCTCTTTGTCTCCGGGAATATATCAACTACTGGCAAAACAGGATAATGTTGCCTTATACCGGCATACCAAAAAGGAAGTGAGTGCCAATTTGGGCAGACCCGGAGAATTACTGGAGAAGTTTGTTGAGGTAGTTTCCTACTTACTGGATGTGGATGGTTCTGTGCACCCTATCAAGAAACGAAAAGACCTGGAGCAGGCATTTGTGCATAGACCCGAGGTTACTCAGTATATCAAGGACTCTAAAATCAGATTTAAAAACCGCCAGGAGCTGTCAAGAGCTCTGATTGATTTGGTCAATCAACTATAATTGTTAGTCTCTACCTGGGTGGTCGTGCCTTGGTTCAGGGTGATAGCGTGGTATAATCCGGCAAACGACACGAAAATCCACATGGCAGCAAAGATGACCCCTACAAAAACCAGAATCAGCCCTACTATTAGGATCAGGAAGGCCAGCAAGCCCATGCCCAGTACAGTGAAAGTGTATCCCTTGGTCATTTTCCAGCTGGCTTCCAGGGCCGCAGCTGGACCAAGGTCCTGATCCATCACCAGGTAAGGGACAAAAGCTAAGCGGCAGAGCACGTAGATGCCTGGTAGTATAAGAATCACCAATCCCAGTCCTACCACGAAGAACATCAATAGGTTTGCCAACACCACTTTCAGATATTTGTTGAATCCCATGAACATTTGCTTGATTTCAACTTCCTCATTTCTAGCGGCTCTTAGATTCACATAATGTGCGCCATATTGGATTACCGGCAGAATCAAAAACCAGTACAGAACACCAATTCCATGGTAAATGGTAAATGGCTCTACATCAAAATCGTCACTTACATCCAACTCAGCTAAGCTGGAGGGAATTTCTGCTAAAATCACCACCAACATCACCAAGAGCAGTGGCAAGAAGTATTTTTTCATTTGTTGCCAGCCATATTTATAGCTGGCTCCTACGGTGGGCTCAGGGGTGATAGCTTCCATGATCATTGTGTTGGTTGGTATTACAATATAGTGTTAGCAGCCGGATCTATCACGGTACGGATGCAAATAATTAAAGACCACAGGGACGGCCATTTTCGAACAAAACGTCCATTTCCATACACTTCAGATGCATTGAAATAGTTGTAAGTAACTGATAATCATATATATAAATTATAGCATCGAAGTTGTCTAGTGATGGACATGTCTGGAATGGATCGAACAATACCGCAAAACCTACAAGTACGAAGTAAAAACCTGAGATATCTAAAAGTCGGCGGGTTGATTATGCTAGTAGTAGTAGCCCTGTTTGGCTTTCGCTGGATTCTCAAGCCATCCATTAACCTAGAGAAACTTCATACTGCGGTTGCTGAAATTGGCGCCATTGAGGCCACCTTATCTGCATCTGGAACGGTGATGCCACTATACGAACAGGTGATAACGTCACCAATATCAGCCAGAATTAAAAGCGTTTCTTTTCTATCTGGTGACCCTGTAAAATCGGATCAATCCATCTTGACACTTGATTTCGAAAGCACCCTTACAGAATTGGAAAAATTAAAAGATCAACAGAGTCTCAAGAATAATTCAGCAAGACAAATGCAATTGCAGTTGGAGAAAGACTTAAACCAGTTAAAAAATCAGTTGGAAGTAAAAAAGCTTCAGATCGCCAGCCTTCAATCCCTTTTGCGGGATGAGCGTCATTTGAAACAGATCGGGGGAAGCACTGAGTACAATGTTAAAACCGCTCAACTCAATTTAGAAATTGCTCAGAAAGAGGCAGCGTTACTGGAAAAGCAGATCGATAATCAACAAGAGTTAAACCTAGTGGATCTGCGAGGGCTTGGTTTCGAAATTAACATCCTAGATAAGGAAATAGCCGAGATCGAACGAAAAATCGAATTGGCACAAGTTACTGCGGAACAGGCTGGGGTCATTACCTGGATCAATCAGAATATTGGCGCTGCAGTCTCAGAAGGTGAGGTTTTGGTAAAGGTGGCCGATCTGGGCAGCTTCAAAATTGAAGCCAGCATTTCAGATGTGTATGCAGATGAGCTATCTAACGGGATGGAGGTAATAGTACGCATCAATAAGACAGATCTGAGAGGGAGGATCACTAATATTTATCCTGCAGTAGATAACGGAATTATCACCTTCATGGTTCAATTGGATCAGCCCAGTCATGAACTGTTGCGATCAAATCTCAGAGTTGAAGTGTTTGTGGTGACTTCCTTCGTTGACCAGGTGGTAAGGGTAGAAAATGGACCTTTTTACAACGGCAGTATGGACCAGAAAGTGTTTGTGGTGGAAGGAAGTAAAGCCGTACGACGAAATGTAGAATTAGGAGTCAGTAATTTCGATTTTGTTGAAATCAAAACTGGGATTCAGGCTGGGGAGGAAGTGGTGATTTCCAATATGGAGGATTATGACCATCATACAGAAATTCAAATTCAGTAATTCATGAGGTTACTTATTTGGTGTTGGTTTACAGGTTTGAGTAGCATAACATTTGCTCAGGTGCAGTCAACTATGTCACTGGACATGGTAATTCAAATGGCGATATCCCAATCAGCCTCCTCCTTACAGGCGAAGAATCTCAAAGAAAATAAATACTGGCAGTGGAAATCGCATCAAAGTAACTACAAGCCACAACTAACGCTTTCGGGGGCTTTACCAGATTTTACCAGATCTTTCATACCGGTTTCCCAGCCTGATGGCAATATTATTTTTCAGCCGGTCAACTACAATAATTCCGCCTTAGACCTTTCACTTTCACAAGGCATCGGATTAACAGGTGGCGAGATTTTCATCAACACCACCATGCAAAGATTTGACGATTTCGAGAACGACTTTACTCAGTTCAGCGGCACTCCGTTTGCCATAGGTCTGATGCAGCCGCTCTTTGCTTACAACGAATTGTCCTGGAATAATAAGATTGAACCGTTGAAATTCGAACAATCCCTCAGGTCTTACCCAGCCGACCTAGAGCTGATCTCATTTGAGGCCACTCGATTATTCTTTAATCTTCAACTGGCACAAACCCAATTAGACATTGCCCAATCTAATCTGAGTAATACCGATACCTTACTCAACATATCCAAGGTTCGATACGATCTGGGAAGGATATCTGAGGAGACCTTATTACAGCTCAGGCTTTCCAGGATCAATTCCAGCAAAGCGGTTTCCGCTGCTAAGGTATCACATGATATTGCCTCGGTTCAACTAAGATCTTATTTGAATTTCAGGGATACAGTTGCGATCAATCTCAAGATGCCGGAATTTATCCCACAATTTGATATCAATCCCGAGCAGGCCATTACTCAGGCTTTGCAGCACAGTCCGCGAGAAATTGATTTTAGAATCCGTAAGCTAGAAGCGCGCCGGGAACTAGCGGAAGCAAAAGGGACTAATGGACTTTCAGCCAACCTTTTTGCCACCTTTGGGGTGGCCAATGCTGCAACTAATGCCGAGAGCATATACAGCAATACCCAGGAAAGTCAAACATTACGGATAGGTTTTAGCGTACCCATCTTGGATTGGGGCAGGGCAGCCTCTAAAATTAAGAGTGCGCAAGCCAATCAGGCCCTGACGGACAACGTGGTAGAACAAGAAATGGTAGATTTTGAGCAGGAGATTTATGCATTGGTCAGCCGCTTCCAAATGTTGAGAGACCAGATCAAAGATACCCGGGAAGCTGATGAAATAGCACTTAAACGATATCAAATTTCCAAGGAACGTTACATTATCGGCAACTACTCCCTGACGGAACTCAATATAGCACAGGCAGAGAAAGATACCGCTAGATTGGACTATCTATTTAGTCTACGAGATTTTTGGCTGGCCTACTATGAGCTACGGTCTCTGACCTTGTTTGATTATGCCACCGAACAAACTTTGATAAACTTGAACTGACATTGAATACAAAGCAAAACAACATTATGATAGAACTAAAAGGGGTGGACAAGGTGTATCGCACCAAGACCATCGAAACCACCGCATTAAACAACATAAACTTATTAATAGATAAGGGAGCGTTTGTGTCGATCATGGGTCCTTCCGGATGTGGCAAAAGTACCTTGCTCAATATGATAGGACTGCTGGATGCCCCCACTAGTGGATCAATCGCCATAGATGGTGTACAGATCAATGCTTACAATGACAAAGATCTGGCCAAGCTGCGTAATGAGCATATAGGATTTATTTTTCAAAGCTTTCATTTGGTGCCTGACTTATCGGTGCTGGACAATGTGGAGTTGCCATTGCTTTATCGGAAAGGTATGAACGGTAAAGCCAGGAGGGCGAAAGCCCAACAGGCATTGGAATGGGTAGGTTTAAGCACCAGAATGAAACATTTCCCAAATCAGTTGTCTGGCGGGCAGCGCCAGCGTGTAGCCATTGCCAGGGCGGTGGTGGGAAGACCCAGGATAATTTTGGCTGATGAACCCACCGGTAACCTGGACAGTGTGATGGGGGATGAAATTATGAAGATTCTTCAGGAGCTCAATCAGGAGAATGCTACCACCATCGTTATGGTTACCCATGATCTGGTACAAGCTGAAAAATCTCAACAGATCATCCGATTGTTCGACGGACAACAAGTGAATTAAACCTAAAGTTATGCTTAAGAACTATATTAAGATTGCCATAAAAGTGATGCTGCGGAGAAAGTTTTTTACCGCCGTGAGCCTGTTCGGTATCAGTTTTACCTTGCTGGTTTTATTGGTGGTTACCGCATTCATTGACAATGAAGTAGGGCCCAGATCGCCTGAAACCAAAGTTCCCAGAAGCCTCTATGTAGTGCATACTGAAAATGGCAACGAAAAGGAGACTAGTTACAATTTCACAAGTGCCACATTCTATTTTATTGACAACTATGTAAAGACGCTTAAAACCCCGGAGGCAGTAGCCATGTATAGCTGGGGGAGGGGTAGCACGGAATACGCTAATAAAAGAAAGCTGGAACTCAACTATAAGTACACTGATGCTGAGTTCTGGAAGGTGTTCGACTTCGAATTTGTATCCGGTAAACCTTACGATCAAACGCATCTTGATCGTTCTGATCCGGTGGCGGTCATTAATGAAGATGTGGCCAAACAGTATTTTGGTGAAATAGATCCAATTGGAGAATCGCTTGAAATAAAACGTAGAAAATTCAAGGTACTTGGTGTAGTAAAAGATGTTCCTTACAAACAATTTACCATAGGACCTGAGTCTATGATTTGGCTACCTTACACAACAATTGTTGAGGACTATAAAAAGGTAGAATTAAGGCCAACTTTTGCCCCAGGCTTCAATGCCACAATTCTGGCCAAGTCTCGAGGCGACTTTGACAAAATAAAGACTGAGTTTCAGGAGCAAATAAAAAAAGTGCCGTTTACTGACCCTGAAAGCATTTCTTGGATCAATTCCGAAGCACTGACCAGACAGGAAGTTTTGGCTCTTGGAGCATTCTTCACGGCTAACAATGATCAAAGCATTAGTAAGGATAATCGCCCTAGTTTTAGCGTAACGTCACTTTATCTTTGGCTTGGGTTTATTGCCTTGCTGTTTATGGCCATGCCCGCCATAAATCTAATGAACCTGAACTCCAGCCGTATATTAGAAAGATCTTCCGAGATAGGTGTTCGCAAGGCCTTTGGTGCCTCCAGTAACAAGTTGATTGGTCAGTTTATCACCGAGAACATAATTTTGACCCTGTTGGGGGCAGCTTTAGGATACGGATTGGCAGTAATCATGTTAGATATTATTAACGATAGCGGATTTATCCCCTATTCAAATTTGAAGATTAACCTCATGGTATTTCTATACGGATTACTGATCACGATTTTTTTCGGGTTCCTATCCGGAGTCTATCCGGCCTATAGAATGTCAAGACTTCACCCCGCTAGTGCACTCAAGGAATCTGGCGCCTAAATTTAAATAACCATGTTCAAGCATTTATTTACCATTATTTGGAACAAAAGGAAAAGCAATTACATGCTGATCCTGCAGATATTCCTCTCATTTTTAGTGGTATTTGTATTATCCACTTTGGGAACGGAGTTGATTTTAAATTATAAGAAACCGTTAGGCTTTAACTATGAAAACGTCTGGGTGTTAGCACTCAACTGGCCAGCGGATGTGGACGATGAAACCGGGATATTGAGTTATACCTTTACTCCTGAACAAATTCGAGAGACGGTACAACAAATCAAGTACCGGTTACAATCCTATGATGAAGTAGAATCACCCATTACTTCCAGCCATTATCAAACTCCTTTCAACGACTTTATTCCAACCCGCGAAACTAAAATCGGTGACTTGGAAGCTACCATAGGGGCATTACAAGTGGATGACAATTACACAAACCTACTCGGCATCGATATTTTGGAGGGGCGCTGGTTTAGAACAGGAGATAATGGTGCTGCTTACAAACCAGTGGTAATTAATAAGTCTATGAAGGATAAGTACTTTCCCAATGAAAGCCCCATTGGCAAGAAGCTAGCAGTGCAGTACTATACAGATAAGTCGGAGATTATTGGAGTGATAGGTGATTACAAACATGGAGGAAACTTCTACCGGGAAAAGCCTTTTATGTTTTTAAGGTTCAACCTGGATAGTCCGCATGAAGGTGAAAACCTTCCTTTAAACGATCTTATATTTAAGGTGAAAGAGGGTACTGGAGCAGCCTTTGAAGCCAGACTTTGGCATGATGTTCAGGAGCTAACTAAGGGTAGTTGGAGTCCCTATATTTACTATCTCGAAGACAGCCGAGAACGCAACATCAGAAATAAGATTATTCCCATTATTATTCTATCCGTTATCAGAGACTTTCTGATCCTCAATACCATGATG
>JANQPK010000277.1 GCA_028289505.1 Cyclobacteriaceae bacterium | reverse complement strand
TAGCTTCCAATTCCACTGCAAAGTTAGCGCTATCATCAATAACCAAAGGCCAGTCCATCCGTTCCGAGGGAACTAGTCCATGTGAACCTTTGATCAATTTTGGTTGGAGTGGAATGATGTCCATCAGTACTCTGAAACCCAGTTTTTTCTTTAATAACTTCCAACCAACCGTGGCCATAAGCATTTTAATAGTAGGGTCAGCAAACATCTCCACCGGATCGTATCCTGGCTTGCGATGAATATCCACGGTCCTGGCAAAATCGGGGGCTTTGCGGTCATCTAACCAGTAGTAGTAGGTAAACCAGCTGTCGGATTTGGCCAGTGCTATTAGATCTCCACTGCGACCATGATCCAGTCCATGGTGGGCTTTTTCAAGGTTTTCCCAAACTACTTCAACCCCATCTATCGATTCGATTAATGCCTTGACCTGCTGATGATCATTTCTATTCTTTACATAAATATGAGCAACCTGATGATCTGCCACTGCAAATGCCCTACTGGCTCCAGCATCCAACAACTCCAATCCCCTTTCTTCACGAATCTGCAACCAATCATGTTTTCGTAAAACACGGTTTATGGAAACAGGGTTGGAAACATCGGTAATGCCGTATTCCGACAGAAGGATCACTTTTACCTGACGTGCTTGGTAAAATTCAACAAGTTCTTTCACCAGCTCATCAATCTGCTTTAGATCCTCAGCTATATGCTGAAGATTATGGCCATATTTCTGTAAGCAATAATCCAAGTGAGGCAGATATACCAAGGAAAGTGTTGGCTGCTTTGATTGCTCGATATTTTTCGCTGCATCAGCAATCCACTTACTGGACCTGATACTGGTTTTGGGACCCCAAAATTCAAATAATGGAAATTGTCCCAAGTCTTTTTGCAAATGGTCTCGTAAACCAGCTGGGTATGAATACACATCAGGAATCTTTCGACCATCTGCCAGATAATTAGGTCTCGGAGTTACTGAGAAGTCTACCGATGAATACATATTATACCACCAAAAAAGATTGGCACAGGTAAAGGCAGGATCCACTTTCTTAGCCATTTCCCAAATCTTGGGGGCTTCCACCAACTTATTAGACTGCCGCCAAAATTTTATTTCGCACTCATCCTTGAAATACCAGCCATTACCCACGATACCATGTTCTTTGGGAAGTTTACCTGTCAGGTAAGTAGATTGCATGGAACAGGTAACTGCCGGCACTATTGGCTTAACATATCTCTTGGCTTTCTCTTGTGACCACTGGTGAATAAATGGAGTGTTTAGACCGATCACGCGATCACTCAAACCCACTACATTGATAACCACTGTTCTCTGCATGCGGGTGTGTTTCAAACCTGATCCAATTGTTTCACCACCCAATTGAGTTCCCTGGCAATGGATGAACTAATTTCCACCTGCAATTCTTTGGGCAATACTTCCCAGGTATAGGTTTCTACTTCCAAATGGTTGGTCATGGTTGAGTTTGACCAAATGTTTAATACCTCTACTATATCTGATTGGGTAGAATCCAGCAATCCATAAGATTCTACGAAGACCGGAACATGAAAATGAGTGCGCCACTCTGTTATTCCAGCTTTTCCAATATATTTTAAACCCTGGGGTAAATCCGGGTATTGATGAAGATTACCATCTTGGTCTCGGGCGATTACTTGATGAAGGTAGGTGGACTCGTGCAACTCACCAAATGCCTGCTTGTATGCCATCATGGATTCTTGAAGTCCGGTAAAATCCATTTTAAGAGCAGAGCTGATTTGAATCTTACCAATTTTTATTCCCTCGCTAGCAAATCTGGACATCACCAGTGCGGGATTTTCATAGGCTACTGCGAAATGACACACATCATAACAAACCGTTATATGACGTAATACAATATCTCTAGCTTCATACCGATCGACACCCAATAGCAATGGCAAAGTGTTCTCTGCCATTGGTAGTAACCACTTACAAAAGTAATCCACGGTTTCAGTGCTATTCTCTATCAACCCATCTGGCTCGGGCTCGATATCCAAATGCATCAAGATACCTTCCTTTTGATTTAAGTGATGCAGGTGTTCGACCACTTTTAATAGATTCTCTGTTGATCTCTTGAAAACATCGTCGGTCTGCTTTTGATCCCACCATAATTTATAAGATAGTGGTGATGTACTAATTCCTCCGTCCTGACCTTTGGGGAGTAATTGAGCCAGTATATCAAACAAGCGAATGGTATAATTTACCCGCTCTTCTTTTGTCCAATCCGGTTGATGCACCTGGTCTTTAACGGTTTGTCGATGAAATCCTCCATAGGGGAAACCGTTCATAGTGAAGACATAGAATCCCTGCTGCTCCATCCAATCACAAAAAGGTTGTAAACCGGATTGTATCAATTCCAAGCTTGCCTGGTTGGAAAGTCTTAGTCCAATTCCCATATCCTGGTCTGCAGCTACTTTTTCCTTTACCCTTGGGAGGTGTGTCTTAAGTGCATTGAACACTTCGGACCAAGTTTCTCCTGCATGAATATTGGAACAATAGGTAAGATGGCCCTTTGAACCCACTTTCATAGATCCAACTGATGATTTTTGTTAAAACCCTGTAATACTTCGACACTTTTTAATACCAAATCAGGGTCAATACTATGCACTTCAACACCCTTCCCAATCTGTTCGAGTAGCATTACGGTCAATTGCCCTCCCAGGTGTTCCTGGAATTCTCTTAACCCTTCTAGTAGCAAGGGACTTTTTAGGCCCTCATGAAACATTACGAAACCTAGAGAAAGCATAAGATAAAGAATTCGCTCCAGGTCAGATTGTGACAATCTCCCCTCTAAATAAGAATAAATGGCATCCAAAGCCATTCCCAACGCCACCGCTTCACCATGTCTAATTTGATAGTCATCGATCTGTTCTAACTTGTGCGCAGACCAGTGACCAAAATCCAGTGGTCTGGAAGATCCCATCTCGAATGCATCACCAGAGGCAATATGTTGCAAATGAAGCTCCGCGCAGCGATAGATAAGGTGATCCATTACCTCCATATCTCTCTCCAAAAGTTGTTGAGCAGAATCCTCAATAAACTTAAAGAAAGATATATCCTTGATTAGCCCTACTTTGATCCCCTCAGCAATTCCGGACCGCCAGTCCCTGATCTCCAGCGTATGAAGAAATTCTCTATCATTAATTACCGCGGCTGGAGGGGCAAAACTGCCAATAAAGTTTTTCTTTTGAAAAGCATTTACTCCATTCTTCACCCCTACTCCAGAATCATTTTGTGACAAAACAGTGGTGGGAATTCGCAACAGGCGAATTCCCCTATGGCTAACTGCCGCTGCAAAACCTGCTGTATCAAGAACTGATCCCCCGCCAATAACCGCCAAGTAAGAATGGCGATCAATACCCAACTCATTTATTGATTCGACCAACCGGTTGACATGGTTGTAGTCGTTTTTACACTGTTCACCACCTGGAAGTATCAAATGTTTTCCGGGGTTAATGATTTTATCAGCATGTGTCGCTACATATTGTTGTGTTTGTTCAATCAAGTCCGGGTGATGATCAACTACACCTTGGTCAAAAACAAAAAGCACTTTTTTAGGACCAATGCTAGTATCCAGAACTTCCACAAAGGTATGGTTCTCTTTGTCGAAGAGTTTCCTGGTAAAGTATACACTATACTGAAATGGAACAGTAAAAGACTGCTGCAGGGTTTTCATGAATTAACTTAGGTGACTGCGAATACTTTTGCCAACAACATGGAAAAAGGAAGCAATATTAATAACAATAACCCGAAAAACCATCCCGCGAAGCCAGCCGCAATACCGGCATTCAAAATAATAAGCCCTAGTACCGCATATTTAACGGCTTTTCCTATGGAAGATGGGGATCTACTAGTTCTTGCCCTTAACATGGGCGGAACGATTAATGCCATTAACAAAAACAGGTAGATTAGACTATGCCAAAGAGTAAATGCCTCTAAGACTCCCAATGATATCACCATTAGAAAAGTTAAAAGATACAAGCCCATAGCAAAGTCTAGACTAGAAGTACTGCTACCATGCACTTCCCCTCGGCTGGTAACGGTAATTGCAGCTACATATATAATGGGAATTACTATCAGGAAACCTAGCTCCAGCAAGTATTCAGGAAATATGCTGACCCCAAGCATCAGATTGGCCCCGCGACAAAGACCCATATTGAAAGGACCAGCAACCGGGTGTGATTTGGAAAGGGCATCATAGGAGGTAACCAGTAAGGCGATTACCAAGGCCACAAATCCACTGATTTGATTGGACAAGAAGGCCAGTATTACCCCTAATAGCAGCAAGGCCGTACCGAAAAAGGCAGCAGTGTTTTTTTGGATAACCCCTGAAGGTATCGGTCTCTCTGGGCGCTCCACTGAATCCAGTTTGGCATCAAATACATCGTTTAATACCACCCCACCCCCGTATAAACAAATACTGGAACCACCAATTAAAATTATATTTTCCCAGGGAAGTTGATGTTTAAAAAAATCCAAAGTCCCCGAGCCTATAATATGGTGAAGCGCTGATGATGCAGCGAAGCCAGCCAACACATCTGCCAAGGCAGTCAGTAAGTTGGGTGGGCGCATTAAGGCCAGAAAGGCTCTTAATTTTGTCATTTCAGCAAGGAAACTAGCTAATTACATCCGATGCAAAACCGGGCTTTTGACCCCGCAACACGGAGTTCCCCTGGTACAACTCAGTTTGATCCACGGCTTCAGGGTCTAGCCAATCACTTTCATTGAACTGGCCACTTTGACCATAGGCGGATAAAGCGTTCTGGTAACAGGTTAGTTTGATATCTTCCTCGCTGATACCACTCCTAGACATCAGGCCTGCGGTCTTTGGTACTGCCAAAGGATCGCTCACTCCCCAATCAGCTGAACTGTCCACGATTATTCTTTCACTACCATATTGCTGAACCACCGCTACCATACGTTTATTGCCCATTTTAGTGAATGGGTAGATGGTGAATGCGCACCAAAAGCCACGATCAAGCACTTCCTGTACAGTCTCCTCATTATTATGATCAATCACCACCAATGCCGGATCAATCCCGTGTTCTTCAACTACGTCCATGCTGCGGGTAGTCCCGCGTTTCTTGTCCCTGTGTGGTGTATGTATCTGCACAGGTAGAT
>JANQPK010000259.1 GCA_028289505.1 Cyclobacteriaceae bacterium | reverse complement strand
TGAGCAACCTGGACTCAGGATGGACCCCGGAACTTCGACAGCGCTACTTTACCTGGTTCTACCGCGCACTGCAGAAAAGCGGCGGTAATAGTTATAAAGGGTTTGTGGAAAAAATGAGGCAACGCGCCTTGTCCAAAGTACCGGAAAGTGAAAAAAAACGGCTAGCAGAATTATCGGGAGAGTCACTTTTGCAAACCACTATGGTGAATCCCGATGTGCCTCAGCCTGAAGGTCCCGGGCGCGAATGGGAGATGCGAGAGGCCCAGGTTTTACTCCACTCTGGGCTGCATAACCGCTCTTTACAACGGGGAGATGAGCTGTTCCAAGCATTGTTGTGCTCTAACTGCCACGTTATGAATGGGCAGGGTGGCAATGTAGGGCCAGATTTGACACAAGCAGGAACCCGGTTCTCTACCCGGGATATGCTTTATGCCATGATGTTTCCCAGCGCTACCATATCGGATCAATATGGAGCCACGCTTTACACCATGAATGATGGCAACACCGTGATTGGCAGGACCCTACGCACTACTGACGATTCCGTATATATTGCCACCAACCCTTTCAATCTATCCCACGAAACTGCCATTGCCTCAGGCAACATTGCTTCCAGCGAGCCCTCACCAGTATCCCTGATGCCCGGTGGCTTGATCAATCGGCTCAATGAAGAAGAATTGCTGGACCTGATGGCTTATCTGGTCTCCGGAGGAAATTTGGAGCATGAAGTGTATGGGAAGGGGGAATGAGAGAATGGGGGAATGAGGGAATGAGGGAATGGGGGAATGGGGGAATGAGGGAATGGGATTGGTTGATTGACGATTAGGTAATTAAAGATTTTTGATTCCGGGTTGAGCATTAAGAGTTGGGAGTTGGGCAATGCCTCTTAAAGATAGAATACCGTGTATACTATGGATATAAAGTCTGTGCTTCTGTTGCCAGTGATGCTACTGGCCTCCGCTACCAACTGCTGGGCTCAATCAACTCAATCCGACCAGGTAATAAAAGTGATGACCTTTAATATCCTTCATGGAGCCACCACCAAAGGTGACTTCAATCTGGATGTGATTGCCAGGGTAATTATCGAAGCCGATCCGGACCTGGTGGCTTTGCAGGAAGTGGATTTCCAAACCGACAGGGCTAAAAATTATGACCTGGCTACGGAGTTGGGGCTGAGAACCAAAATGGCTCCATTATTTGGCAAAGCCATGGATTACGATGGAGGCGAATATGGTGAGGGAATTTTGTCTAAGCACACTTTTCTCCTGACACGCAATGTAGCCTTACCCTATACTTCCGGGAATGAGCCCAGGGCCGCTCTGGAGGTGGTGACAGTATTACCTTCAAAAGATACTATCGCCTTTATCGGCACCCACCTTGATCATTTACGGGATCCTGTGGATAGGATTGCACAGGCTCGAAAGATCAATGAGGCATTTGCTGATAACGCTTATCCCTCCATACTGGCAGGAGATCTCAACGCAGTTCCTGGAAGCGAACCCATGAATATTCTGATGGAGCACTGGGTGGCATCTTACGGATACTCCACTCCCCAACCGACCAGCCCCTCTGATAACCCAAAGCGTAAAATCGACTATATTATGTACCGACCAGCCGATCCTTGGAAAGTGCTTAGTACCCAGGTGATCTGTGATGAGATAGCCTCTGATCACTGCGCCTACATGGTTACCCTGGAATTGTTGGACTGACCTGGCGTTTATGGAGTACATTCCAAGGTCATCAGGATAGGTAGATGATCGGAGGCCTGTTGCTCCTGAATGACTTCAACATCAATAATTCGCCAGCTGGTCTCCGGTCTAACTAGTACGTAATCTATCTGTTTAGTGGGAGACACCGTAGGAACTGTAGACAAGTCTTTACCAAAATCCTTGTGGACCCACCCCTTTGCTGCCAGATTGCTCAAGACTTCCGATTCTGGGGTAGCATTCAAATCACCAGTTAGAATGTAGGAGATATCCTGGCGGTCATCAATAAAAGCCTGCTCTATTACTTCAATCGCAGCCTTTCTGGAGAGTTTGGATCCAATGGTTTCCAAATAATCAAAATGCGTGGTGATAAACCTTAAGGTGGTTTGCTGATCATTTGGCATATGCAACTCAATGCACATGGCCTGGTACCTGCTGCTGCTTGCACTTGGGATCGAAAGGTTTCCAATGAATTGAAAAGGATGTTTGGATAGAATTCCATCACCATAGTGTAATTGTGCTACAGGCACGGGAATTCCTAACAGACGATAGAGGTTTGGCGGCTCCTTTTCCGTAGAAGCACCAAATACCCCATGCATATCTGTCATTCTACCAAGCTCTGCAACCATCGATGAATCTGAAACCTCCTGCAAGCCCACCACATCAGGGTTCACCCTATTGATTACATCAGCGATACGCTTAAGATCCCTTTTAGAATCCATTCCAACCCCATAATGTATATTGTAGCTTAAAACCTTTAACCGAAGTGACTTGTCTTGAGCGTAACCCGAAAGGTTTATGGCAAAGAAAAAGAGAATAATTTTGATCAGGTTTCTGGTGTAGGCAATCATGCGTACAATATGGTAATTCAACTAAAGATGACAAAAGCCTGTCAAAAATAATGCTTAGCAGGAAGAGGTTCCTTACTTTAGTGCCGGGCCCATTCAGATTTAATCATGCATCATTTAAAGCTCCTGATCATATTGCTGACCACCGTCATGTATGTCTCCTGCAGTGAGTCTGTGCCTCTCGTAAAGGAATTGGATGCCTCTGCAATCATCAGGAAATCGAATATAATTTATGATTCCGCTTCATTTCAATCGGGGATTCCCCTGGTGCCTCCCTACCTGTCCAATGGGATAATTGGAGGGTGCTTTGATCACACTGGTTTTCAACATTTACCAAAAACAGGTACTCCTCAGGGAAGAACAGTTTTGGGTTATGCCGGTCACTATTATATGCACCCACAAACTACCCGTCAGGCCATGTTACCTCTAGCCTACATTACAGCAGGTTTTAAGGATGGCAGTTCACTGCTGAATATGATGGAAACCAGTGGGTATAAACAGGAATTGGATATTTATTCGGGGGTACTAACCACGGAATACGATCTTTTCGGAAAGACTAAGATAACCAGCTTTGCACACCAGACCATCCCAGGTCTGTTGGTAATGAAGATTGACCGTAGGGCATCCGATCCAGATAAATATTTAGTACTGCAGATCAATTGTCAAACTGCTGCTACTCAATCTTCCTGGCCCTGGAAACCAGATTCATCTTTGATTGATATGAAACTTGTCGAAGGCAGGGTTGAGATCACTTCTACTACCAATATGGTAGAAACCAAATGGAAAGTAACCGCAAATGCCGATTTTAAAATAGATGGATCCACCTTACAGGTTGAGCTCTCAGAAGAAGAAACCGTGCTGAAAATATGGGTTCCCAGGGATGACTACCCTGAAAATCAGGTAACTGATCAGAGCTATTCGGAATTATACCAAAGTCATATTAACTCCTGGCATAGCAACTGGGAACGATCATGGGTTAGTTTACCGGAGGAGCGTGGAAACCACATCTGGAATCGGGGTAACTATTACAACCTCAGCAATTTCCCAGTAGTACCCACTAAGGCTTTGATCCCTACTGGCATGAACGCTAACGTATGGGGATTCACCTTTCCCCAAGACGTCTATTATGTAGCCGAGAATCTACTGAGGTCGGGACATTTCGAGCGTTATAAACTATCCATGCAATACTGGCTGGATATACTTCCAGAGGTGCTCAGATACAGCAAACGAATCATGGAAGTGGAAGGAGGGTTTTATCCCTGGACACCTCCATTTGATCAGTGGGATGAATTTGAAAAAAATGGAGTTGTGGGTAACGATTCCTATGAAATACACAACCCGGTCTACGTCGCGGCCATGGTGTGGCACTATTATCAAAGGACCAACGATTTAGAATTCCTGGAGAAATATTTCCCCATAATCAAGGAAGTATGGCGCTTTTACTCAAATGTAAGTCATGCAAATGACAAGGGAACCTTCGACGTAAATCACCACCACGCAGCAGGACAGGATGAAGCTAATAAACTCCCCAGTAGCAAGAACCTACTTTGCGCGTCTTATAGTGCAGAATATGCCGCAAGACTTTATCACAATGCCATCCAGCTATTCCCGGACCAAGACTCCGAACTCAAAGCTCGGGTACAAAAAATCCTGGATAAAGGCTATGAACGTGGGGAATTACTAAATGATTATGGGTATTATGCTACCTACGAAGGAGATAATCGCCCACCAAATAGCCAAAAACATCCGGTTCAACTCAATGCCGTCACTTTCGTACCTATGGCTGATAGAGCTCAGGAAACACCATTGCTAAAAGCATTTGAAAATCGTTATTACCTTACTACACAGGCGCAAAAACCTGTATCACATGGTTGGACCTATGCAGCCTTTGCTTTAGCCTCCAGTAGATTGGGACAAGGAGAATCGTTTGCGCGAGATATGACTGCTCCTCAGTTTTGTGCACAGGCCGATCCACGATGGATTCAATTCTATGAATATACCTTTTGGGAAAGATGGACGGTTCATTTAGCTTATTATTTTGTCACCCATGGACTCTACCAACAGGCCTACACGGATGCCCTGGTTCAGGATTGGAGGGGTTATGTGGAAGTTTTTGCAGCTTTGATGCCTGATTGGAAAGAGGATAGTATTGATTTTAAGGGTATAACTACCATTAACGGTATCACTATAGATGGGCATAGAAACGATGGCCATCTTCGTCTGGTAATCCATCCCAATGGCGCTAGCACCATATCACTCAAAGTTTCGAGCTTTGAGGGGGATTTAAATATTTCTGGAGATGCTGAAACATTAGGCAAAATCCCAGCTGGTCGTTTGGTTACTATTGAACTTGATCCGGAAAAAGAGGTGGTTATTTATCGATAACTTTTAAAACATGATGGTACAAGACCAAAACCCGATTTTCTTATTACTGTGGCTGTTTATTGTGGCGACCTCATGCAATCAGAATCCTGAAAAAGAATCCGATACTGAACTATCGTCAGCTAAAACAGAATCTCAAGTGGTATCTTCCGATAACTATGAAAGCGATGTGGCTTTTTTAAGGAAGCACTTGGAGATCATTGAACTGTCTGACGATGATGCCGGAAGGGTCGCTGTGGCCCCTACGCTCCAGGGAAGGGTAATGACCAGTTCAGTCAAAGCAGGATCGGGACAGAGCTTTGGATGGCTCAACTACGACTTAATCGCATCCGGTAAGACCCTGGAACATTTTAACCCTGTGGGTGGAGAAGAACGCATTTGGTTGGGTCCTGAGGGAGGTCAATTTTCCATATTCTTTAAGCCAGGCACATCCTTTGAATTCGATAATTGGTTTGTACCCAAAGAATTAGATACAGAACCTTTTGAGGTGACTGATCAGAGTTCTAATCAGGTCCGCTTTAAAAAGCAGATGCAGTTAAGCAATTATTCCGGGACTATCTTTGACCTTCTTATAGAAAGAAAAGTGAGCATGCTCTCCAGAGACCAAATCGCCCAGTTAATTGGGATGCCATTGGATCAAGGAATTGAGGTGGTGGGGTTCGAAACCGATAATACGTTGACCAATATTGGCGAGCAGGCCTGGAATGAGAAGTCAGGTATGTTATCCATTTGGATTTTGAGCATGCTCAACCCCAGTGACGATACCTATGTAATAGTTCCCTTTAAAAAGGGGCCAGAATCCGAGTTGGGAAAAATCCTAACAGACTATCGTTTTGATGGTAGTGAAATACCCGCAGACAGACTGTTGATATTGGAAGAGAAAGGGTTGATTATGTATAAGGCCGACGGTAAAAGCAGGGGTAAAATTGGAATATCCCCAAAGCGAGCCTTACTCTTGGCAGCCAGCTATGATTCGAAAAATCAGGTGTTGACTTTGGCCTATTTCACTGAACCCGATCCTAAAATGGGGTATGTTAATTCATTATGGGAGCTTCAGGATGAACCTTTTGAGGGTGATGCGGTAAATGCCTATAATGATGGACCTTTGGCGGATGGAGGGCAATTAGGTCCCTTTTACGAAATAGAAAGCTCATCTCCAGCGGCTAAATTGACTCAACACCAGTCCATAAAGCACATTCATAGTACGGTACACTTAACCGGTCCCCAGGATCAATTAGAGCAAATAACCAGTAAGCTGTTTGACTTAGAACTTAAGCAGATCCACATTCAGTAAACCCCGCTCATCGCCACTATTTCCCCTGTTGGCTGGACTGAAAGAAAGTCGATTTTTATGAGTCTCTTAAGAAGATTATCTAGATAATTGGAGCTGATCGGACCCCATCCCTCATCATCTAGCCCATGGAGATTTAAGATTAACCATCCTCCTCTACCCGCTAAAAACTCATTGATTTCCATTTCTATATAATCATCGCAAAAACCCGGGCCATCACCCCAACAACCAAGCCGGAGGGGAAGCTCATTCACAGGAAACTTATTGACCTTAGAATCTTTTAATACCAACCATCCACCAGTACGTATTGCAGATACTTTGGACATGGCGTAATCTTCCAATTCAGGGGTTGATGCATTATACGCGAAGTTGTATACCGCTCCTTTATCAGTGTATCCGATGAGATTATCTTTAAAATAACTCAGGCATTTGTCAATATTCTCCTGGCCCTTTTCATAGGGTATCTCAGTGAGGTTCAAATGTTCCCAGGTGTGCGGCATGATTTCATGTCCGCGTTCATTGAGTTTGTTCCAATCATTAAAATCACCTAGTAATTTTTGTGGAATCCAAGTAGGCTCAGTGTTGAAGCTTTTTTCATGTCCAGTAGCAATAACATTTAAGCAAGCTTTTAACCCATAATTTTCATGAATCTCTGCAATCCTATAAAATGAGTTTTTAAAGCCGTCATCAAAACTCAACGACAAGATGTGTGTGGTTCCAGGATTTGCAGATATGCCAACAGATGCCAGACATACCGAACCAGTTGAAACCAGAGATGATCTAATAAATTCCCTTCGATTCATACTCAAAGATCCTTTACTTTTTGTTCCACCCAGGCTAAAAGTACATCATCAAAGAATTCCGCTTCCTCCAACTGGGGAGTATGGCCACTTTTTTCAAGAATAACCAGTTTAAAATCCGGGACTTCCTGATAGCTGGTCTTCCAGAGGGTGTATGGTATAACATAGTCAAACTTACCCAAGGCCACAAACATGGGAATATGTATTTCACTAGCTGGGTCAAACATATTGTATTCATGAAACACCTCAGTGAAAAGGTGTTGAGTAACTTCTGAATGTACCGTCATATCTTTCCAAAGCCAACCAGCATCATATTCCGGATCGAACCAATATTGGGGAGACATGTTGTTGTATCGGGCAGAGGCTTCCTCCTGTCCGGTTAAGCGATCGAGTTCCTTCACCTTTCCCCAGTTTTTTTCCTGGAGTGCTTTACGTTCCGGAGAAGCAGTAGCCCAGAGCGCGGAGGACTTTTCATTATAGTTAACATTACCCCATTCTGCCGGTGAACCGATCACAACCAATGCGCTAACTTTGTCGCCAAATCTTTTGACATACTCTGTAGCAATAGTACCATGTATACTGTGCCCCATGATTAAGGGCTTTTCTAAGTGGAGTGCCAAGCGTATTTGCTCAACATCCTGAACAATGGATTCTATAGTGACATTGGACAAATCTTCAGAGGCGTAACCTTTGGCAAACCACTTCATGTCTACAAAATATATTTTCAGATGCTGTCGCAGATTTGCGGAAAAGGTTCGCGGATAGTATATCGAAGAACCAATCACTAAACATGGTATTCCCTCTCCTTCAATCAGGTAGTTTAGCTCGCTCCCGTCCACGGTAATTACTCCGGATTCCGTAGGTATGGTTTGCTGATTATTGAGCTCCTTAGAATTTTGCTGATCATTAGCCCCGGTACATTGAAACAATGATATAATCAACAGTATTTGAATTTTGGTCATTTCCTAAGCTTTAAATGTATTTCTGCAAGTGATTTACTACCGCCAGTTGCACTTCATCAAAGTTTGATCTCATCAGCCAGTGCCCACCTTCCAATGCTAGAAAGGTATAATCACCCTTCATATATCGCTCTGTACCCCTGGCTGCTGCTTCACCAACCGCCAGATCTTTTTTACCCCAGATGAATAAAGTAGGGGTTTCAACATCTCCGATATGCTGTCTTTTCCGGCTTCTCAAATTCGCCCTGTAGTAATTGAGGGCTCCAGTCAAACAGGGTTTGTTACTGAAAACCGAAAGGTAATCATCCAATGCTTCAGGTGAAGCATGCTTCCACAATCTTCGAAAGATCTTAAAATCATTCCTGCTAAGGATTATTTCCGGCAATATAGGTAGCAAGAAGAATCCAATATAACGACTCTTCTTCTTTTGTACCGGGTCGTTTTTGTATGCCCTGGCGAAGGCTCCGGTATGTGGAATCGAAAGCGCGGTCCAGCTTAGGATCCTTTCAGAATTATTAAATACCAGATGCCAACCAATGGCAGCTCCCCAATCATGTCCAATCAGGTGAAACCTATCAGTTCCTAAGGCATTGGCAATGTCCGTAATATCTGTACTTAGTAAATCCATGGAATAATACTTTACCCCTATCGGACAAGCACCTTTGCTATAACCTCGCATATCCGGTGCCACACAATAAAACCCTAGGGTAGCAAGCTGATGCATAATACCAGTCCACATAATTGAGGTCTCCGGAAATCCATGTAATAAGATAACCAGTTCTGTATTGCCCTCTCCTGAAACTCTACAATCAAATTCCAGGTCTTTTACCTTTACTTTTTTAGATACAATCATGTGATCTGTGTGTATTACAGATTCAATACTCGATCCGTTATGGTTGGACTCATTTCTTCGGCATTGGGGACCCCAATTTCTAATGGAGTTGGTTTAATGAAACTTGTTGTTCTCCCCTCTAAATGCATAGTTCCCTGAGCAGGGTCTAAAGTGAGCACTGTATAAAGTGGATCTTTGTATGGGCAAGTACTACTGACGGTGGGATATGCCTTCTCCACATGATCACTAAAACGCTGTCGTTTAAAATTACTGCCTACCCACTTATAGGACATGCTATTGATCTGTATATAGGGTATTTGATTTATCTCCTTTACGTAGTCCGTATGATGATGCCCGCTTAAACAAGCGATTACTTTTGGCTGACCTGTTTCATGCTTTGCCTTCTCTAATACTTTTCGAATCTCTTCATTGTTGGCTATCCCACCTTCAGCAGTTTCTAGACTCTGATGGCTGAATATAATGGTTGGGCTAGAGGTATTTTCCAAATCATTCTGCAGCCAATCCTGTTGCTCTTTACCAATAAATCTCACATAGCCAGTCCAAGGCTCTGGATTCTGATCATTCCCATCAAGAATAATAAAATGAAACCCGTTATGATCAAAAGAATAAAACGGTTTTTGCATACCCCACCAATTCATGGTTTGTTCCTTGGTAAACCCAAAGTCGCGCATATCATGGTTCCCCAATACGTGATATCTCGGACCATCAAACTCATTCCAAAGATTCAAAAAGGATTGATTACGATTACGTGGTAAAGCGAAATCACCCAGTTGAATAATAAAGTCAGGCTCCCGCTTTTTCATATCCTCCATGAAAAAGTTTAACCTGGCAAAACCATCATGTATGATGTCCTGGTGAACATCGGCTACTATTCCTATGCTAATGGTTTTTTGATTTTCGTGAAAAAAATCAGCATTTGACCATGGGAATGAGATAGCCAATGTTGCTCCCCCGGTTTTTTTCATAAAATGTCTTCTTTTCATCTAGTTATTCCTTTTGGTGTTTTCTCTGATTCGTGGTCAATCGGGTTTTACGGAAACCCTACCCCAGGCACCTCCTTTGGCTTCCATTACCGCGGTATCAAGTTCTGATAGGAGAAACGGAGGGCTTACTAAAGATTCAAATGGCAATCGGTTTACATTTCGTTCCAGAAAGGCGACCGCTTGGTCCAGGTGTTTGGGAGAATAGTTGTGAACTCCCTTAATGGTCAAACATTTTCTAATAATTTGTTCCGCGGTAACCTCCATTTGAGAATTCGGATGAACCAATCCAGCTAAAATATAGGTGCCCCCTGGACGAAGGAGCGCGATGCCCTGAGGAATTAAATCCTTGATCCCCGCCACTTCAATCACCACGTCCACCGGTCCGGAGGACTGTTTGAGTATCTGGTCAATGGCTTGCTGTGGATGGTTGGCATCCACCGGGATGGCACCAAAACTTGATATCAATGCCAAACTTTCTTTTTTGATTTCTAGACAATACACTTGCGAGATTCCATGCTCCTTAAGCAACCCGCAAGCATACAAGCCCAACAAGCCACCCCCCTGTACCACCACTTTTTCGGGGACACCTGGAATATGGGAGACGGCATTTATCATGGTGGACAAAGCACAGTTGGCAGGAGCAACTACCGCATCAGAAATTGTATTAGGCACTTTTACCATGTGAGTTCCTTTGCGAATAATAATATGTGAAGCATAGCATCCATTGAGCCCGGTACCGTCGCTAATGGAAGCATGACCATATTTGAACAGGTGATCACACTTTTCCGGAAGTTGGTAATCTGTACATGCCGAACAATGGCCACAACTATCAGCAATACTCCAGGTGACACGGTCCCCGGTCTTAAATCCATGTCTGGAATTAGTGGTTACGATTTCACCTACTGCCTCATGACCAAGAATACAGGGCGTATCTTCTTTCCTTTTTCCGTCGATGGTATGAATGTCAGAACCGCAAATGGTTGACAAACGGATTTTAACCAAAGTTTCACCTACACCAGGTTTCGGAAGAAAACTCCTGGTCTTGTATTTTAAAGGGACTCCTGGTTTCTCAAAAACACAATACTTTACAGGGGTATCCACCATCAAGATATTCTGATTCAGACCTAATATACCTTGGTTGGTGACCAAAACGAAATTTGCACTGTTGAGATTCTACCAGGCGATAGCTGATTTGGTATTCAGTTCATGATCAAAGAACTCCAAGATATCCTTAGATACCTGTTGGTGTATTGACGCTCTTGCTACAGATCTATCATCCTTAAATATCCGAGGTGCATTTCTTCTTAATTCTTGCTTGGCCACGTTCATAAATATGTAATGCCCCGCTCTTTCGCTTAGCTCTTTATAAGTGGAATTTGGGATTAAACTAGCATAGTATCTGGCATTAGTGTTAACCGGTGTTCGGCGATCATACGGCGCTCCTATGATAAATATCGGGCTGTTTACATTTGCAAACTGTTGAGGATTTGAAAAACCTTGCCCTAATGCCGGAGCCATGGCGACAAATGCTGATATTCTGGGGTCCTTCAGTTTTACCTGTGTGTTACCTTCACTAATTATTTCTGCTGTGATTAATTCAGAGATATCCCCTAATTCCGGAAGATTGAATTCATTCTTCCCTTCTTTAGTCTGCGAAAATTCTTTCAATAATTTGTAATCTATAACGCCACCTGCTAGTCCAATAGCGGTATAACCACCAAGTGAAAAACCGGCCATACCGATGCTGGTGGAGTCAATTATTGCGGTCCACTTTGCGTTGGTGGTTAGCTCATCGATAACAAAACTGATATCCAACGGTCTATCCCAGATCTTCACAAAATTCTCGGCAATTTTGTTATCAAGGGTATTGCCAAAATGATCAACGGAGGCTACTACATAACCATTTCCTACCAATTCACAAGCAAGCCACATTAAGGCGATTCGGTTACCCCCAGTTCCATGAGAAAGCAGAATCAATGGATGTTTCTTAGTTGGAAAAGCTGCATCTCTGGATGTTGGAGGCAGTTTAAATGGATATTCTGAGGTTATGTTTGACTTGGTGGTATCACGGGTAGGATACCAGACTTCAACCTTTAAGGGTCTGTCCCTGATGGCGTCAATTAGTGTTAGACTGGTTTGACCTATATTATATGAATGAGTGGATAAAAACTCTTGGTGCGTTATTTGTTGATAGTGCTCTGCTTGGTAACAGGAGGTCAACAAAAGAAAAAGCGTACCAGAAGCAATGCCTAGATGCTTGATGGATATTGGTACCATGCTTAGCTGGGATCAATTTGATGAAGTGCCAAAAAAGAAAGTTGCTCAATAATTTACATTGATATTTATCAATCATTTTGATTTTATCTTGATTCTACTGAGCGTTTCTGCGCTAATCCCAAAATAGCTAGCCAATACTTTGTTAGGAAGTCTGTTCACCATCATGGAATTCGCTCTTCGGTAGGCATTATAAAGTGTTTTGGAATCCATCATTATCAGTCTTTCGATACGCTCTATGCTCTTGATATAAGCTTGTTCAAGCGATAGTCGGTAGAGTTTCTCCCATTGAGGATAGGTATGGATTAGTTGTTTGAAACCATTGAAAGATATAGACTGCAATTTTGATGGCTCCACACTCTCAAGGTTACTTCGCGAGGGGACTTGATTGATGAAACTGGGAATCACGGTAACGAATTCATTCTCAAAAGCTACATACCTGGTCCATTCCTGTCCTTCATCATTTAGACAATATATTCTAATACATCCTTCTTCAATAAAGAACATCTTTCTACAGATTTCTCCAGCACCTAGGATAGTCTCTCGCCTCTGGTAATTAGATTCAGTAAAATTCGCGGAGATTTCTTGAGCCAAATGTTTAGAGAATGCGGCATCCTTTATCAAGAAACTTTCAAGTTGGTCACTCATATTGAATAGCAGCGCTTTTAATATTCAATTTAAGTGAATTATCATCGCTTTCTGAAAAGCGAAAACTCTAAATGCCAAAAAATGATGGTAAATGATATCGGGTTGGCTATGCCACTTCCCTCTCAAATGCCAGATAAGCCTGAACTTGGTTTTGGTGATCTTTGATAGGAATAATTTCCACCTCACAGCGATATTCAGTGCTGTCTTTCCGGTAATTAACTACAACTTCCTTGAAAGGTAATCCGGTGGTAAGTAAGCGCCTGATCTTCTGTCGAGTAACCAGCGAGGTGTTGGCACCTTGTAGAAATGAAGGGTGCTTACCGACAGCATATTTTCTTGGATATCCGGTCATTTCCGTAAACCCCTTGTCTACCCATAGAATTTCTTGGTGTGCGTCTGTTAATACCAAGGCTTGGTAATCTCGATTCATCATAATATCGTGATCAAAAGCACAATTCAGCTTAGCGATAAAACGATTTATTTCATCTACAGCAGATTGCTTCTCTAGTCCGGTAGATTTGACATGATAGGTCAATGAAATAATGTCCCAGCACATCAACGGAATCCTCTTTTGTTCAAAAGACAAACTGTTTTGTTTCATACTTACTCGTTTATACCGATGGCTTTAGCACGCACATCCCAACACCCTAAAGAAATGCCTATACTTCTAGTTACTAAACAAACTGAAACATAGGGGTTTTGTTTATTTTTTTAACAATAACTTTAGTTTTTTGGCTAAACCTGGGCTACTTGTAGGGTAAGTCACTAGTTGATGCTGTATACAGTCTCTCCCTCTTTGATAGTCTCCAATACTTTTATGTTGTGTATAC
>JANQPK010000235.1 GCA_028289505.1 Cyclobacteriaceae bacterium | reverse complement strand
CTTTAGTCGAATCTGGGAGCCGTCAAAAACTCCTGATCGATGAGCCAACTGCCAATACCTGGTATCTGAAACGGTGAGCAGTTGTAAGGGAATCACGGGATCCGCATTGGGTTCATGCACGGATATGCCTATAATGGGGTCGGTACCACTGACATCGATCAACTCTGCCGGTCTGAAGTGGTTATTTTTACCCACAGGAAAGTATTTATATCCATTCCCCTGGTGAAGCAAGGTTCCATCAACATAGGCCCCATTGGATCCTCCCACTACCGCACCATCTGATTGTACCAGTAAAGAAACATCGGAAGCCACCGTAACAACCCCATCCATTAAGCTCAAGGTGTCTTGTATTTCAAGGGCACTGGTTATGGCCTTGTTTCCTCCTCCATCCATAACCAATTTAAACACCTGACCTCCGTTGTGAGACAGGTTCTGAGGCTCTATACCATTGAATATTAACTCACCGGTTGACGGGGTATAGGTATCCACATTCAACCAATCACCGGTTACCGACAGGGTTCCGTGATTGACCAAGTCACCATTGTTTAGTACCCCGCCATCTACAGTCATTCTGGTGTCAGAAGTAATGGTAACCAAAGCATTATTATTGGTAAGGGCCTGACCCATGGCCAAATGACCACAGGCAAATAAACCTGTGAATATATATAGCAAAAATTTAGTCACACCCACTATTTTTTAGCCTCCAAACCCAGGGATTGCCTGATTTCCCTGATGTCTCTTTCTGTTGCTGCCCGATCCATCTGGAGTTGGGTAATGATAAACTGTTGTGCTTTTAGCAACTGTCCTTGCTTGGCCAATTCTGCCTTTAATAGGCTGTTCATGTCCTTACCCTGGCTCAGAGCCGTTGATAGTTGGTCAATGGTCTCTTGTTGGGCTTTCAATGCTTCTATTAACACAGGAATGAGTTCCATATAATTAACAGATAAGTACCCTTGCTCATTCTCTTTGACCAGGTTCGGGAATATGCTGCGGATATCCTGAGCTATGACCCCATAATGTATCTGATCCTGATCATCATTTTTGAAAAGGTAACTTTTCCCCTCGACCTGGGTAATTCTTTGCAGAGCTCCTGGAATCTCTTCAATGTTTTCCTTCAATCTTTTATCTGAGGAGGAAAAGGCGCCGGTAGCACTAATAGTAAATGAATTTACCGCACCATCACCGGTGTAGCTGTCATTGGCCCCAGATAGATCCGAAACCACCAAGCTTGACACCGTAGCAGTTCCTGTATTTAAGGTACCGGTAGTTTGAATATTTTGTGCCCCGAAATCTGGACTAATTTTACTTCCATCGATGGCTGCCGCCGCGTTAACATCGGCATTGAGGATGGTACCATCAGAGAGCTTTGCGGTGGTGACTGCACCATCATTGATGTTACCAGTGCCTACACTGAGATTATCCACATAACTCTTGGTGGCAGCATCTTGAGCAGCAGTAGGATTGGCCAAATTGGTAATCGCAGAACCTCCCGCACTACTACCTTGGCTTAATACACTTGATAAATTCTGATTGTCCGTGTTGTCCAAATAGCTGCTTAGATCTACCGGAGTCGCATCTCCTGACAAACTCAAAGTATTACCGGCTAGTGATAGGTCTTGGGCATCCGTATTATCCAGGTAGCTCGATAGGTCTACACTAGTGGCATCTCCAGTGAGGCTCAGAGTGTTACCAGCCAAAGAAAGATCTTGCGCATCTGTATTATCCAGGTAACTTGATAGGTCTACACTAGTGGCATCTCCAGTGAGGCTCAGCGTGTTACCAGCCAATGAAAGATCCTGGGCATCTGTATTATCCAGATATCCAGAAAGGTCCACGGTACTGGCATCGCTGGTTAAACTCAAGGTATTACCAGCCAGGGATAGGTCCTGGATCTCGTTGGTGGGATCTCCGTCAGTGTCGGCTGCGTCCAGCGCGTCTACATAGCTTTTAGTGGCGGCATCTTGGGCGGCAGAGGGATTTGCTAAATTAGTGATGCTCGATGCACCGGCATCGCTTCCTTGCGACAATACATCAGACAAATCCTGGTTGTCGGTATTGTCCAGATATCCGGATAAATCTACGGTACTGGGATCCGCACTTAACGACAGAACGTTTCCGGCTAATGACAGATCCTGAATTTCGTTGGTAGGATCCACATCCAAACCTGCTTTGGTTTCCCATTGTGGATTACCAAGTCCGTCTGTGGTCAATATGGCACTGCTGTTTCCACCACCGTCAATCTTGGTAGTATTTACTGCATCGTTTGCAATTTTTGTGGTGGTTACCGCATCTGTCTGAATCGCTCCCGCATCTACCGCATTATCGGCCAGTTCAGAAGACTCAATGGCATTAGGGCCAATATCGTCAACCGTTACTGAGTTATTGACAATCTCGGCGGTAGTAATAACATCGTTATTGATCTGAACGTTGCCGATATTACTGATTGATACATCTCCACTCACTGGTCGTGGCTGCGATACTCCAGCTCCATCACCAATAAAAATATTGGCATCTGGCAAACTTGAAGTACCAAAATTTGAGCGTGCTTCCCATTGCGGTGTGCCCGATCCATTGGTGGTTAAAACCGCGTTATTATTACCCTCACCATCAATTTTTGCGGTACTCACAGCATCATCAGATAGGTCATTGGTTACGATGGATCCATCTGCCAGTTCATCACTAGCCACGGCGCCGGTTGCAATTTTCTGATTGGTTATTGCATCATCCTGGATTTTGGTGGTAGAAATAGCATTATCTTGAACAGAACTGTTATCTACAGCATCATCGGCCAATTCAGATGCTGTGATGGCATCTAGAGCAATGTCATCTGAGGTCAGGCTGTTGTCCGTCACTTCAGGACTTCCCACCACACCGGTATTTATTTGAGCATCGCCCGTGGCTGAAAGACTTATATCCCCGTTGACACTTAGTGATTGTACCGAGGTGCCATCACCAATCAGAATCCTTCCTGCCCCCCTGGCATTTAAGGGAGCCGCTGTGTTGGAGACATCACCTACAAATATGTTACCTTCTGGTAGGGTACTGGTCTCGAACAGACTTATGTTCTCCCAGAAAACCGTTCCTGCGCCGGTGGTGATCAGTACTTTGTTATTACCACCGCTTTCGATATCATCGGTAGCTACGGAGCCATCCTGGATTTTAGCACTGGTTACTGCTCCGTTAGCGATATCTGCAGACTGCACTGTTCCGTCAGCAATTTCGTCAGAGGTTACTGCCCCGGTAGCAATTTCCTCCGCAGTTACTGCGTTGGTGGCAATATCTGCGGTATTTATAGCATTGTCCAGAATTTTATTACTGTCAACCGAAGAATCTGATAGATCTGCGTTGGTCACTGCACCATCCTGAATGGCATCACTTCCAACCGATGAAGCGGCCAACTCCTCATCGGTAATGGCATCGGTGCCAATATCATCTGAGGTGATGGAATTGTCTAGAATATTATTACTGGTAATAGCATCATCAGAAATGGTCACAGTACCATCATTTGAAAGTGCAATATCACCACTTATGACTCTTGGTTGGGCAATGTCGGCAGCATCACCGATCCTAATGCTGCCATTGGTTAAAGAATTGCTTAGAAAGCCTGATTTTGGCTCCCATCTTGGCTGACCTCCAGCATCAGTTCCCAGCACCGCATTACCAATTCCCTCTCCATCGATATGACCTGAGCTTATGGAATTGAGGGCAATATCCAAGCCAATAATAGATCCATCTAAAATGGTAGCTGAATTAACCACATCCGGCCGTAGAGTAGGATTAGGGAAGTTGCCCTGTAGGTCACCTCCAGCCACGTCCGAAAAGGCACCAAGTCCTACTACCCAGATATTATCCACCCAGTGAAAGAATTGTTTTAGGTCAGCATCAAATACCACCAATCCGGTTTCGGCAATACCCAGTGAGGATGCCATGCTTTGTCGTTGGGAAGTGGAAATCCGAGGTACCAGAACACCTTGGTTGCCTTGTGGACTGACCAAGTCAAGTACTGCATTAGTATTGGGAGAGGGTGTGCCAATACCCACTGTATTCTGCGCTTTTATATCAAATTCACTCAGTACCAGGGTAAATATTACCAGCGCCGGTACCAGCAAACGATTACGGGTGAGGCAAATAAACTTCATTGCATCTAGGTTTTTTTTATCTCTGATAGCTAAAAGCGGCCTCAGACAATGCGAAAAGCTGGTTTTACTATCAAAAACAAAGTATTGGTTTCAGGGATGACAACGAAGGTAAACCGGTTCAATACTTAGCGTATGTAAGATTTGAGAGCAGTTGTTAGTTGTGAGTTATAAGTTATGAGTTATGAGTGGGTTGCAGGTTGCGGGTTGCGATGGACGAAGGACGAGGGAACGAGGGAACGAGGGAACTAGGGAACGAGGGGACCAGGGCACCAGAGACGAGGGACGAAGGACCAGGGACCAGGGACGAGACAGTGCAGTTGGGATTTGGAAGTTGGAAGTTGGGGTTTACCCGAAGGGTAAGTTGAGATTTGGAACTTGCCTCAGACAGTAGGTGCAGGAGCTATTTGCTATTCTACTGTATGCTGTTGCTGATTTTCCGGGCTAGTTTCCGTTTCACCAGAAGCCGCTATGGTTTGCTTTTCCGGGAAGAATTTTTTCTGAAAGATCATTATGATCACCACTCCTATGAATATTGAGGCATCCGCAATGTTGAAGATTGGCCTAAAAAATTCGAAGCGCTCTCCTGCCCAAATTGGGAACCACTCCGGTAAAGTAGTCTGGATTATAGGAAAATACAGCATATCGATGACCTGACCGTGGAACCAGGGTGTGATGGAATCCAAAGGTGCGTTATTCAACAACACACCATAAAAAACACTATCAATCAAGTTGCCCACTGCCCCTCCTAAGATCAAAGCTATGCACCAACACAAACCCGGTGGTACTGCTTTTTTGATCAAGCTGAACAGGTAATAACCAATCGCTACCATGGCCACCATCCTGAATAATGTAAGTACCAATTTCCCATACTGCCAATCCAGTTTAAGACCAAAAGCCATCCCGCTATTTAGTATATAATGAATCCTGAACCAATCACCGAACACCGAAAACTCCGTGTTTAGTGCCATGTTATCATAGACTGCCAACTTGACTGCTTGGTCTATCAATATCACTAGTACAGAAAGCAGGAAGTATTTAGTGTATTTCAACTGGTTATTATTTTAAGCAAGGGCCCCATCCTGAGAAGATGGCTCTGACACAGAAAAACGCTTCTGTAAAACTAACATAAAAGTGACCCCAATAAAAATACTAGCGTCGGCTAAATTGAATACCGGTCGGAAAAATTGAAATGATTGATTACCCCAAATTGGTAGCCATTCGGGAAATGTGCCGTTAATCAATGGAAAATATAACATGTCTATTACTTGTCCGTGGAACCAAGGAGAAACCGCATTGATAGGGGAATTGTCTAAGATTACCCCATAAAAGGTGCTGTCTATAACATTGCCTGTAGCACCTGCCAGGATCAGGGACAAGGACAACAATAACATACGATCTGTGTTTCGCTGTGATAAGTGGTATATAGAAAATGCAATACCACATACCGCCAAAATTCGGAATCCGGTAAGCAGCAATTTCCCATATTCGAAGTCAAACTCTATACCAAAAGCAATGCCGGGATTCAACACATAATGAAGCCTGAACCAATCCCCAATCACGTTAATCTCCTCCCCTAGACGCATATTGAGATGGACCATCAACTTCGAAATCTGGTCAATCAATACAATAAAAAGACTTATAATGTAGTAGCGGAGGTGTTCCATCCCTATTTCAAACTCCTATTCTCACTTTAAGTTTGACATCATCCATTTCCAATTCTTTCCCCTCCGGTAGCTCATCTCTCAGTTCTAAGGACAAAGCCTGAGTTTCTTTGCAGATATATTCAAGGTTGGTCTCTAAGGCCTGGTTAACCAGGTTATTGCTTTTCTGGATTTGGATATTAATCTTATCCTGGACATCCAGTCCCATCTCTTTTCTTAGATTCTGAACCCGGTTGACCACATCCCTGGCGATCCCCTCCCGTTTCAATTCCTCGGTGATGGTAATATCCAGTGCCACGGTTAATGCGCCATCATTAGCTACCGACCATCCGGGTATATCCTCTGATACAATCTCTACATCCTCTCCACTCAGGTAAACGGTTTGATCACCAACATGAACCTCAAGCTGACTTCCTTGCTCCAGTACACTAATCTCATCATGATGGAAATTTTGAATCAGTTTGCTCAGGTCCTTCATCAATGGTCCGTACTGCTGCCCAAGCTTGCGGAAGTTGGGCTTGGCTTTTTTTACCAAAATTCCTGAAGTGTCATCCACATATTCCACTTGTTTAACATTCACTTCCCACTTTATCAGGTCCTCAACCGCCTGAATCTGCTGCTTATCTTTCTCGCGCAGAATCGGTATCAATACTTTAGTCAGTGGTTGTCTTACTTTGATTCTATGCTTTTTACGCAGACTGTGAACCAAAGAGCTTGTTTTTTGAGCAAGCTTCATTTTTTGCTCTAGTTCCGGGTCAATTTGAGATTCTACTACTACTGGAAAGTCACTAAGGTGTACGGAATCGTGTGGTTCCAGGCCACTTACTCCGTTGAGATCCCGGTACAGCATGTCAGCATAAAATGGGGCCACTGCAGCAGAGAGTTTGGCTACTTGTACTAAACACTGGTACAGAGTTTGATAAGCGGCTACTTTGTCCCTACTATCTGTAGAACCCAAAGAGGCTGGATCCCAAAATCTCTTACGGTTCAAACGTACATACCAATTACTGAGGTCATCGATCACGAAATCCTGGATGGCCCTGGCAGCCTTGGTAGGCTCATAATCACTGTAAGATTGATCCACCTCTTTTATCAGGCTATTCAATCTGGAGATAATCCAACGGTCACTTTCACTCAGACTCTCATCGCCCAGTTTATCTTGTTGGTAAGAAAATCCATCGATATTGGCATATAGGGCAAAAAAAGCATAAGTATTCTGCAGGGTACCAAAAAAGCGCCTTTTTACTTCCTGAACACCAGCAATATCGAACTTCAAGTTATCCCAGGGATTGGCATTGCTAATCATATACCATCTGGTGGCATCGGCTCCCTGCTGGTCTATGGTTTCAAACGGATCCACCGCGTTACCCAACCTTTTGGACATCTTATTGCCATTTTTGTCCAGGATTAAACCGTGGGCAATGACATTTTTGAAAGCCACCGAATCGAATAACATACCCGCTATAGCATGCAGCGTAAAGAACCAACCGCGGGTCTGGTCTACTCCTTCAGATATATAATCAGCTGGAAACGCCTCCTCAAATTCATTTTTATGCTCAAATGGATAATGCCATTGTGCGTAAGGCATTGCCCCGGAATCAAACCAAACATCAATCAGGTCCGGCTCTCGAAACATCTTTTGGCCGTTGGAACTCACCAATATCACATCATCAACAAAGGGACGGTGCAGATCAAAATCTTCCTTCAGGGATTCTTTCATAAATCCTTGAGCCACCGACTGGTCCACAGCCTGTCTTAATTCTTCAAAAGAACCAATACACCTCTCCTCGGACCCATCCTCGGTCCTCCATATCGGCAATGGGGTGCCCCAAAATCGGGACCGACTTAAATTCCAGTCAACCAGATTTTCCAACCAGTTGCCGAATCTACCTGTACCGGTCGATGGCGGTTTCCAATTTATCTGCCGATTCAATTCCACTAACTGTTCTTTATAAGCGGTGGTTTTAATAAACCAGCTGTCAAGAGGATAGTACAATACCGGTTTATCCGTCCTCCAGCAGTGGGGGTAAGAGTGTTCGTACTTCTCTACCTTAAAAGCTTTGTTTTCCTCTTTGAGTTTTATGGATATCAGTACATCGGTCGACCGATATGCAGGGTCATTCTCATCTTTATCATCATAATTCTTGACATACATTCCTGCAAAATCCGATATTTCCTGCACGAATCTTCCCCTCCGATCTACGATAGGTACCTCTTTGCCTTCCCTGTCTTTTACCAGTACCCCAGGAATTCCATATTGTTCGGAGGTTCTGTAGTCATCTGCTCCAAAGGTTTTGGCCATGTGGACAATTCCAGTTCCCTCTTCGGTGGTTACAAATTCCCCACTCACTACCGTAAATGCCGGTTTGGGAAGCGGGACATAGGGCATTAGTTGATGATAATCCAACCCAACCAGGTCCTGGCCGGAAAACACCTTGATGATTTCAAAGGGTATTTTTTTATCGCCTGGCTGATAATCCTCAAATGTGGCGTCGTTAGCACTGAAATAGCGCGAAACCAAGTCTTTGGCCAAAACCAGCTGCACCTCCTTAAAAGTATATTGATTGAATGTGCGTACCAATACATACTGGATTTTTGACCCCACCGCCAGGGCGCTGTTTGCCGGCAAGGTCCATGGTGTGGTAGTCCAGGCAATCATGAAGACCGGGATGTCAGGGTTGGCTTCGAACAAAAATTCGGACCCCGAACTTCTTTCTACCTCAAATTGCGCTACTATTGAGGTGTCCTTTACCATACGATAACATCCGGGTTGGTTGAGCTCATGCGAACTGAGGCCCGTTCCGGCCGCGGGAGAATAAGGCTGAATAGTATATCCTTTGTAAAGCAACCCTTTATCGTAGAAAGACTTCAACAAGCTCCATACCGACTCCATATAAGGCCTCTCGAAGGTAACGTAGGGATTGTCAAGGTCTACCCAATAACCCATTTTTTGGGTAAAACGATCCCAGTCATCCTTGTATTTCATCACCGCTTCCCTACACTTTTGGTTGTAGTCTTCTACACTGATCTTATGTCCGATATCGTCTTTGGTGATGCCCAGTTGCTTTTCAACCTGAAGTTCTACCGGTAAGCCATGGGTGTCCCATCCCCCTTTTCTTTTGACCTGATAGCCTTTCATGGTTTTGTAACGGCAAAAAATATCCTTAATGGTTCGGGCCATCACGTGGTGGATACCCGGAGTCCCATTGGCACTGGGAGGGCCTTCATAAAAGGTAAAGGTATCGGAACCAGCTTTTTCTTCAACCGACCTTTCAAAAATTTTATTCTGCTGCCAGAAGGATAGGATTTCTTTGCTAACCTGCCCTAAATCGATGTTTTTGTATTCGCTGTACTTTTTCGGTTCCACCTAGTCCAGGGTTTTTTCTTTTTGCTCTTGATTTCCATTGGTTGTCAGACGAATCCGATCCATGTCGATTTCTTCGTCACTCTCCTCATGGTAAAACTCATCATAATGTTCGATCAACGGGTGACTGTCTGTTGACCTCTTGCCACTATCAAATATCAGCAGTAAAGAGGGCAACACTATCAAGTTGGTGAACATGGCGATGATTAGAGTGGCACTGGCCAATATGCCC
>JANQPK010000207.1 GCA_028289505.1 Cyclobacteriaceae bacterium | reverse complement strand
ATTGGAAGCTGCGCCTAAAGCTGACAAGCTAACTCTGATTCGGCGAGCATCATTTGATCTGTTAGGCTTACCACCGAGTTCCTCCCAAATTAAGGAATTCATTGAAGACGACTCACCTGAGGCGTTCTCCAAGCTGGTTGATAGATTATTGGAAAGTCCTCATTATGGAGAGCAGTGGGGACGCCACTGGCTGGATGTGGTAAGATATGCTGACAGTGATGGTTTTTCAAACGACTATCGACGTCCAAATGCCTGGAGATATCGGGATTACGTCATTAGATCGTTTAATCAAGATAAGCCCTACAACCAATTCATATTGGAACAGATAGCTGGTGATGAATTGGACGCGCATAATCCGGAATATTTAATTGCTACCGGTTTCCTTCGTATGGGACCATGGGAGCATACCAGTATGAGTGTAGAAGCTGAAACCAGACAGTACTATCTAGACGATGTAACCAATGCTGTGGGTGAAACCTTCTTATCGCAACCATTAAGGTGTGCTAGGTGTCATGATCACAAATTCGATCCCATTCCTACCCGTGATTATTACCGAGTTCAAGCAGTTTTTGCCACCACCCAGTTTGCAGAAAGACCAGCCCCCTTTCTTGAAGTAGAAAACCTGGCCCTTATGGATATTGAAAAGGAACGGGTATTGGGTCAGTTAGAGAAAGCGGAGCTTGAAAAAAGGCGTATTAACCAAAAGAAAGAATATTTTGCCCGCAAGTGGATGGAGGAACGAGGGATGAAGTATCTACCCAAATCCGAAAGAAGAAAATTGCCGGAATCCCAAAAGCCTCCCCGGTACCTGGGTTTAAGTAATCAGGAGTTGGGCTACCGAAAACTTTTGGATAAAAGAAGGCAGCGGTATGGCAAGGAAATGGATGGATTCCAAGGATTGGCATTTTCAGTTTACAACGGACCTCGCCGGGTAATCAACAGCAATAGGATCTTGAGGATGCCAGAATCCTTAGATGGTGATATGGATAGCACTTTTGTGCTCACCGGAGGTTCTGTTTATGCGCCAGCAGATCCGGTACGGCCTGGTACTTTGAGCGCCTTAGCCTCCTTACAGGATAGCGCCAATATAGAAACAAAATTGGATCTCGGTGCAGAAATTTCATCAGTCAAACACCTTAGAAGACTGGATTTAGCACAATGGATCACTAACCCTGAAAATCCACTGACCAGCAGGTCTATTGTAAATCGGATTTGGCAGTACCATTTCGGCAAAGGCATTGCTGAGAATTCCAATAATTTTGGGGTAACAGGTAAACAACCCACACACCCCGATCTGTTAGATTGGATGGCCAAACATTTCATTGAAAATGGATGGTCTATCAAGAGCTTGCACCGTCTGATCATGAATTCAGATGTATACCAAAGAAGCAACAGCCATCCCAATTCGGAACAGGTCAAACAAAAAGATCCTAACAATAAGTATTTGACCATATTTAATCCCCGAAGGCTTGAAGCGGAAGAAATAAGGGATGCCATGCTACTTAGTTCTGGTGAACTCAATCCGGAGGTGGGAGGATTTCCTGTCAGACCCGAAATGCATCTTGAACAAGCCTTACAACCCAGACACGTGATGGGCTCAATTGCACCTGCTTACCAGCCGTCACCCACTCCGGAAATAAGGAATCGTCGATCAATTTATGCACTGAAGTTGAGAGGATTAGTAGACCCCATGATGGAAGTATTCAATCAACCTCCTTCCGACCTCAGTTGCGAAAGAAGAACTGCTTCTAGCGTGACACCCCAGGTATTTATGTTGTTTAATGACCGCAGTGTCAGGGACCGAGCGGTGGCACTGGCACAAAGGCTGCAAGATGACTATAACCAGCAAAGTGATCGGGTATCACAGGCCATCACCCAAATACTCAACCGACCGGCCACTGAGCAAGAAACCAAACGAGCAGAGGATTATCTGGAAAATATGTTGGTTTATCATCAGGAAAATGCCTTTCCACCAGAACCCTATCCGATAAAGGTGGAGCGTGAAATGTTTGAAGAAATGACCGGAGAAATATTTCATTTTGTGGAAGAATTGGAAACCTATCAGAACTACGAGGCAGACTTGAAAACCTGGGAGGTTCCAGCAGAAACTCGTGCTTTAGCGGATTTGTGCATTGTACTGTTCAATTCAAATGAGTTCATCTATGTCTACTGATCACAGAAAACTCAGTCGACGAGAATTTATCTATGGTATAGGTACCGGAGTAGGTTCATTGGCTTTGAGCTCTCTAATGGGATGCGGAATCGACCCCAAACAAAGCGAACTGGTTAAGAAAGTAACCACTTTGGCTGAAAATCCGCTAGCTGCAAAACCTGCTATGCACATTCCTAAAGCAAGGGCCT
>JANQPK010000192.1 GCA_028289505.1 Cyclobacteriaceae bacterium | reverse complement strand
GCACTGCCATCTATCGCAGTACTGATGGTGGGGAATCCTGGACAAAACTCACCAAGGGTCTGCCTACTTCAAACATGGGTAAAATTGGACTGGCCATGTCTCCACAACAACCGGATGTACTATATGCGGCCATTGAGCTGAACCGTAGAACCGGAGGGATATTTAAATCCACGGATCGAGGTTCATCATGGAAAAAACAATCCAATGCAGTCGCTGGTGCTACTGGTCCGCATTACTATCAGGAACTGTATGCTTCACCTCACCAATACGATCGGATCTACCTAATGGATACCCAAACCCAGGTGTCTGAGGATGGTGGTAAGACTGTTTCCAGGGTAAATGTAGTAAACCGCCATGTTGATGATCACGCCATGGCTTTTCGGCCTGATGATCCCAATTATTTATTGTTTGGAACCGATGGAGGATTATATGAAAGCTATGACTTAGGAAAAACCTGGCGATTTATTGAAAATCTGCCAGTTACCCAGTTTTATAAAGTGGCTGTTGATGATGCTGAGCCATTTTACCATATATACGGTGGGACGCAGGACAACAGCACCCAGGGTGGCCCCTCCAGAACCGATAATGTGCATGGCATCCAAAATTCAGATTGGAAAATCGTATTGAACTGGGATGGCCATCAACCGGCTACTGAACCAGGTAATCCAGATATCATTTACGCGGAGCGACAGGAAGGAAACATCTCCAGGGTGGATATTACCACAGGAGAGGTAGTGGATATTCAACCACAACCAGGACCTGACGACCCCCATGAACGTTACAATTGGGATGCACCAATTTTGGTAAGTCCACACAATCCCACCACTATATTCTTTGCTTCCTATAGGGTCTGGAAATCAGAAGACCGAGGGGACCATTGGGAAGCCATTTCTCCGGATCTCACTAGTAACCAGGACCGGCTTACCTTGCCTATTATGGGCCGTCAACAAAGCTGGGATAATGCCTGGGACCTGCTGGCGATGTCTAATTACAACACCATAACCTCACTGGCCGAATCTCCGATAAAAAAGGGTATTATATACGCGGGTACGGATGACGGCATGATTCAGGTTACCGAAGACGGTGGTGGCAATTGGAGAAAAATTCCCGTTGGCAGTATCTCCGGAATACCACCAACTGCCTTTGTTAATGATATAAAAGCCGACCTTTATGATGAGAATACTGTATATGCAGCCCTGGACAACCACAAGTTTGGTGACTTCAGACCAATGCTCCTAAAAAGTACAGACAAGGGACGCAGTTGGAGTTCGATCAGTGGTAATATTCCTGATGGTACATTGGTGTGGCGCCTAGTGCAAGACCACGTCAATAAAAACCTCATGTTTGCTGCCACAGAGTTCGGCATTTATTTTACTGTTAACGGAGGTAGCCACTGGACTAAGCTAAAAGGTGGGATACCCACTATAAGTTTCAGGGATTTAGCCATCCAAAAAAGAGAAAATGACTTAGTGGCTGCCTCATTCGGACGGGGTTTTTTCGTTTTGGATGATTACAGTCCACTACGAGCAGTTTCCGAAGAACAACTGCGATTGGAGGCTACTATGTTTCCGGTGAGAAAAGCCTGGTGGTATATTCAGCGACCCATATTGGATTTCAGCAGTAAGAAAGGCACTCAGGGCGACCAACACTATGTGGCTCCCAACCCGGATTTTGGAGCGGTATTTACCTATTATTTAAAAGATGGCCTGAAAAGCAGTAAAGAGCAGAGGCAAGAACGTGAAAAGATGATCGCAGTCGATACGGACATTGCTTTTCCCGGGTGGGAAGATTTGGAAATTGAACGAAATGAGCAAACTCCAAAAATATGGTTGGTAATTATAGATGCAAATGGCCAGATAGTGAGGAGGGTCAATGGTCCGGTAAAACCGGGATTCCACCGGATATCCTGGGACTTGACTTATCCATTACCTAATACTATTGATCTAAAGAACACTCCATCTCCTGATACCGAAGAGGTTCAAGGTCTGTTGGCAGCTCCAGGAAATTACCGTGTAACTCTTTATAAACAAGAAAACGGTAATCTCACTGCCTTATCAGAAGCGCAGTCTTTTGAGGTGGTGCCATTATATAAAGGAGCGCTTGACTCTGCTGATCCTAAGGCCGCGGTGGCTTTTTACCGGCAGTATGAAGCGGTATATAAAGAGAGTTCTGCTTTGCAAATTGAGGTCAGGAATGCCATGAATCAAATAAAATCCATGCAGTTAGCACTGGAGCGTTCACAAGCAGCACCTGGAGATCTGGACCAACAGCTTCATAGCCTTCGAACCGCTCTTTATAAGCTCGATAGTGAATTTTCTGGGAATAAAGCAAAAGTTCAGCCAGGGGAAAAGACAGACCCCACCATCCTGGAACGGCTCTCGGCATTAAACAGGGGCATTTCCAGGTCGACTTATGGTCCTACAGGAACCCATAGGGAAACCATGAACTTGGTACATTCTCAGCTATCTGAATTGCAATCCGAATATAAAAGATTACAAACCGAAATGGATGCTTTGATGGCTGACATGACCGAGGCTGGTGCGCCATTGGTTAAATAAAAATCCTAAATTACAAGGTGTCAAGGTCGGGGCCATTGAGAAACCGCGCTATTTCATCCCAATACACCGTGGGGTTAATCTCAGCTAGATCATTGTGTCTTCCGTTTTTAATGGTAACCATATGCTTTGCCCCATTATAGGTCTCAAATAAAGCCTGGCCCATATGATAGGGTACTACCTCATCTCTGTCACCATGTATTACCAAAATGGGTGCAGTGAGATTATTAATCTTTTCCAAAGAGTTATAGGAGTTACCCGCCAAGAATTTCAGCATTCCCAATCCCATAGCTACCGCCATATCACGGCCTGAGGTCAAAGGGGTTATCAGTAAGATGCATCTGAATGGTTGGTATTGTGCTATATGAACCGCTACCGTACTTCCCAATGAGCGTCCCAGTATAGCGATATTCTTATGTGTATAACCCAATTCAGTAGTAGCATAATTAACTGCAGCCTGCCCATCATTGTAGATCCCTTGCTCAGTAGGTTTCCCACTACTTTTGGCGTAACCACGGTAGCTTACTAACAAAACATTATATCCCATATGAAAGATCTTGGTTGCTGGCTCAAATCGATGGTAAAGATTGCCAGCATTCCCGTGAAAGTAGAGGAGTAACGGTGGTTGATCTTCTAAATGGTGTTGGAAGTAAAAGGATTGAATGGTTTCTGCATCGGCGGTGGTAATCAGGTGCTCTGAAACGAAGGATGGAATTTTTCTGGTAGGGATTTCAGATACCCGGTCAGGAAAGAAAGTAAATTTATCTTTCACAGTACATTCTGTAAGTACCAATAAAAGCAAGCTGTATCTCCATACTTTCAAGAGGTAAGCCGGCTTATTTTGAAATTACCACCAAGGAAGGATCTAAAGGATAACGGCCAAAATCCTTGCCATAAATAACCAAGCCCCCATCTCCAATTACCTGAAGCCGAACCTTCAGCATGCCCCGGAGAACACAAGCTTATAAAACAGCACACTTTGATGATCAATACTGTGATTATGACTTTCATTGCTTTGTGGTGGGTTTATGTTCTATACCTGCCTCTTGAATGAGGAACACACCATAATTTCTTATGGTTTCAATAATGGGAATACAAGTTAGTCCTTTATCCGTCATCGAGTACTCTACTTTTGGAGGTACCACCGGATAGACTTTTCGGCGAATGAATCCCTCCCTTTCCAACTCCCTCAATTGGGTAGTGAGCATTTTATCAGTAATGTGTGGAATGTCCCTCTTTAGTTCGCTATATCGCATCACCCTGTCTTTCAATCTCCAAAGTATGGGCATTTTCCAGGTTCCTCCTATTCGATCCATGGCGAATTCCACTGGATTGTAATAAAGCTTGTTGTTATACATGAACTCAGGCATATCTATTTGATTTACAGTATACTTTCTTTTTTGTAAGTATCATCCTATTTAGTAAGTATATTGCTTAATATAGTATATAATTCCAGCTTTGTTAGATCATACTTAACAAAATAAAGCATGGATAGCAAAATAATAGAACAAGAGCATTACGTATACAATCATGGAGATTCGTTCAAGGGCAAGATATTACTGGTAGCTAGTAGTCCAGCAGTGTCCAAACAAACCGGTTGGCCAATTGGCTTTTGGGCTGCTGAATTAACCCATCCGCTGTTGGTATTTCAAGAGGCTGGTTATGAGGTTGAGTTGGCTTCTACTGAAGGAGGTGAGATTCTTATGGACAGCTATTCAGATCCCAGTGATCAGAGTGGCTATTCGGCTCATGATGTAATATCACTGGGTTATCTGCAACTTCCCTGGTTTCAAGACCTGTTGTTACATACAAGCGCTATAAAAGATCTGGATAGTAGGGATTATGACGCAATCTTTCTGGTAGGTGGTCAAGGTCCGATGTATACCTATAGAGGCAATGAGGCATTACAACGGTTGTTTTCCTCATTTTACCAGTCCGGTAAACCAAGTGCAGCTGTCTGTCATGCCACCGCATTACTGCTGGATGTCACTACCGCTGATGGGGTACCTTTGGTCAAAGGAAAGACATGGACCGGATTTGCTAACTCCGAGGAAGATGTAGCAGATCAAGCCGTAGGGCAACCCATACAACCCTATCGTATTGAAGATGAGGCAAGAAAGCTTCCAGAAACTATGTTCAAAGTAAGTAAGGCCTTTCACTCCTTCACCATCCGTGATGGAAACCTGATTACTGGACAACAACAGAACTCGGGATCTGCGGCGGCCCGCCTGGTAGTACAACTTCTAAATGACTTATAAATCTCACACATATGATTATCGCAATTATTGGAACAGGTAATGTCGGTGGTGCGTTGGCTACCAAATGGTCAGCAGCAGGACATCAGATTATTCTTGGAGTACAGGACAAAACAGATTTTAAAGGCAAGCACCTTCTGGAAAACCCAAACACCTCCGTGGAAGAGGTCGCAAAAGCAGTATCATTATCAGAAGTCATCGTTCTTGCCACTCCTGCTATTGCGGCCATTGAAGTGGCTAAGAGTCTGGGAGAAACCTCAGGTAAAATCATCATAGATGCTATGAATGTCATTATGGGTCGCGGACCTGAAGGTTACAGCACCACCTCCGATGCCATATTGGCCAATACTAGCACTGATCAGGTAGTAAAGTGTTTCAACACCACTGGATACAACAATATGCTGGATCCTATCTATGGAGATCAGGTCATTGATGTATTTACCTGTGGAGACAGTATAACCGGAAAACAAACGGCTAAACAACTGGCCAAAGATGCCGGGTTTGATCAGTGTTATGACGTTGGAGGTAATGATAAGTTTGAACTAATGGAACAATTCGCCTGGTTCTGGATCAACTTGGCCATGTTCCAGGGACAAGGCCGTGAAATTGGATTTAAATTATTAAAGCGTTAACAGAAAAAGAGCCCTGAACTTACCTAATCATAGGGAATCCGGGGCTCTCATTTTAACAATGCAAAGAAGGAATGCCTACCTGTCGGCAGGCATAGGTTTAAAATCTATAACTGACTATTCCCCTGGCAAAGAATGACGTACCGGGAGTAAAATGAATCTCTTCTACCGGATTAAGCTCACCTTGTAGGCGCGATTCAGTAGCGAATTGAGCCTCATTCCATTCTGTGTCCAACAGGTTTTGAACGTTTACACTGAAATCAAACTGCTTCCACTGGTAACCCAGGTTCAAGTCAACCACAGTCCACCCTTCGGCAACAATGGAGTTGTCCTCATTTGCCGGTCGGTCGTCTATAAAT